>JAJVLF010000130.1 GCA_029255845.1 Campylobacterota bacterium
CAAGCTTTTCTTTATCTATGAACCAATTCTTCGGTTTCATTTTTGTGGCTTTTCATTTTCATGAAAACAATTTATTTTTCATGTTGTCACATTTTAATACTTTGGTCAATATTAATATAAAATTGACCAATTGTGGTACGTTTTCAATTTAACAATCAAAATTAAAAGTTTTCAATAGAATTGCTGTTTTGATTCTTTAAGAAACTTGATACACATTATAACATCTTTGTATGTTTAGACAAGAATGTAGCTATTGTCCAATAAATAAATATACGAAAATGTGACGAGCTAATAACGGTTCCTTGACGATCAAGCTACTGGACAATTGGAGGCATGTACAATGTACGAACACTACTCTCAATATCTGAGCATATAAAAAATAAACGTTAAAGAAAATCGAAAGGGGCAATCAGAGCATCCAGAGACACAGGCAACATTGGATACAAGAAACAGAAACACAAAAACACAACACGAAAATATAAAAAGATGAACCCACTAAATATCAGGTATGAACCCAGGTGCCCACGAAGAGTAAGGAGTGCCTGTTTCTTCTAAAACTAACGCCGTCTTACACATAGTCAAGACCGGTAAAATCTTGTCGGTGATACAGGAAAGGAAAAATCTACGAAAAAGATCGATTGGTATTAGATATTTCGTAACGTCAACTAGTTCTTGATAACTACTGCAGACTTTTTGCAGCGATGCCTTCAATCTAGGTACATCATATCCTGTTTAAATTACTGAAAGACAATATAGAAATTCCGGAAGAAACAATTACAATCAAGACAACATTATTTGAAAATCTTATCAGAATCAAATATAGATAGATCAATACTAATTCCAACAAAAGATCTATGTTTTTCTGTCTGTGAATTTCTTAGTTCTTTGTAGTACGCTAAGTTCTACTTTCATCAAACTTTGTCATATTGATTATATCTACAGAAAGTAGAGTAATCTAAGATATACTTGAACACTTTGTTCCAAAGAAGTCATTCTTCACTAAATCGTTGAGAAGACTATTGCAACCTGATCAGACAAGACAACCAAATACCTTTAATGAAACTAATAAAATGGTACAGATACTCTTACATGGGCAGTAGTCAGTGTAACGACTATCAATTGGTTTACAAGATATAACGTTTTTTAAATTTAGTTTTTAGGTCAATTTGGTGTTTTTATAAATATATGCTATAATATGAATAGTCATGCCAGTATCGGAGTTTATCTCCAGCATTTTATCGTTTGATAAAATCGGAATGTTTACATTCAAACATATAACACAAATATTTACTATACATCAATAAGATATATTATAAATAGTTATAAGCTATTCTATAGAGTTATTATAAGAGCAATAAGCTATTAGGTGGCACCTGAAGACCGTTAAATATACTAACCAGTTAAAAAAATGTGTGGCACACTACTTGATTCCAAGTAGGTTTTTTTAGAAAGGAGTATTAATATTATGAAAATAAAGATAAAAGTAAGCAATTTTGAATTTGAATTCTCTATTGGTTATAAACTTATTATATACATAGTAAAAGAAATTTTAGCGGTTTTTCTTTATAAAAAAATATTGTTATGAATTCTTATTTATGCACTCTTTATAATTGTAAATCATTAAATAACCTTCAAAAATATCTTTGCATACTAGATAAAGTATATTTTAAAAAATTATCGCATAACCTAAAAGAGAAACCACATAAGTTTTTTACATCATTTAAAAAACAAGATAGAGAGTTATTTAAGTGTTCTTTGGAAGTAAAAAAATTACATAAAAGACTCATAAAACTTTTTAAAATTGAAAATTCTAATTATCTAAAATCAGGAGTTAAAAAAGAATCCCACCTTACGAATGTAAAGCACCACCAAGGTTCTAATTTTTATTTAACTATTGATATTAAAAAATTTTATCCATCAATAACTAAGTCCAAAATAAAAAATCAATTAATAGTAACATACTCTCAGTCAAGCAAGGTTGCTGAATTTATCTCTAACCTTGTAACTGTTTCTCAAGAACAATCATTTGGAAAAAGAGCATTAGTGACTGGTAGTCCAGCAAGTCAATATTTTGCTTATGTGATTAATAAAAGAATGTTTGATGAAATAAATAAAGTAGCGAAGGAAGAAAATATTAAGTTTTCACTATATGTAGATGATATGACATTTTCATCAAAGACTATTATTTCACATAGATTTCATACAAAAATATATTCAATTTTAACAAAATATGGATATTCAACACATACGAATGGCAAGAAAAAGAACTATAGAGGCAAAATTGGAAATAAAACAAAAATTACTGGTGTACAATTAACAAAATATGGACTTAGATTATTAGATAAACATAAAATCAAAATAAGAAATCTTATTCAAAATAGTGGTTGCATTAATAACAATAAGTCATTAATAGGGTTAGTTCATTATGCAATACAAGTCAATTCAAAATATTCAAAATATATGTATATGATAAATAAACATCATAAAACTCCCCTTCTTCTTTTCTCATAATTCTAATTTTATAAAATAAAAAACCTTGTTCCTATGCTCTATATTTTTTTAACATCAAAGGATATTAAAGTTTTAGTAGTATAATATGTTCATGAAAAAGAACACAATCAAAGAATTTGGTAAACTTCTTTATGATTTTGCTAAAATAGGAACAGCATTAGTAATAATAACACCTTTTATTAAAGGTCAAGATATATCTATTATTACTATATTGATGATAGGAGGGATAATAGCCCTTGGAACATATTTTATAAATAAAGGAAATGATGATGGATAATATAACCTATGTTATGTCAGCAATTCTCGTTATGGGGATAGTGTTTGCAATAATTGTTAAGCTTCAAGAGAAAAATAAACATCACTAAAAATAAATAAAAATATTATAATTTGATTATTTTTAACCGACATAACAAAAATTAATGGTATAATATCGCCAATTATTAATGCAAAAAGGGAATTAGATTGAGAAATAGATATATAGAAGACTTTGAAAATAGTCAAATAAGTGAAAAAAAGATACCTGAATTTAGAGCTGGGGATAATATTAAAATGTCTATCAGTATTAAAGAGGGTGATAAAGAAAGATTTCAAAATTTTGAGGGTTTATGTATCTCTAAAAGAGGTAGAGGGACTTCAAAGACTATTATAGTTAGAAAAATTGGTGCTAATGGTATTGGTGTTGAGAGAATTTTTCCTCTTTATAGTGATAGTATTAAAGAAATTACTGTGTTAAAAAGAGGTAGAATTAGAAGAGCTAAGCTTTATTATATGAGAGAGCTTACAGGTAAAAAAGCTAGAATTAAATCTATTTAAGTTTTTAAATTAAAACTCCCGAGATAGTTTCTCCAGCGGGAAGCTTGGAGAAGCTTAAAACTGCTATTGATTATGGTGCGGATGCCGTATATGGTAGTATCAATCATTTTTCTTTGAGACAAAGAGGTGCTAAAGGTTTTGATAAAGAAAGCTTTAGCGAGGGTATTAAATATGCTCATGATAGAGGCAAGAAAGTTTTTGTTACTATTAATGGCTTTCCATTTAATAATCAAATAGAAAGATTAAAAAAACATCTCGAAGAAATGGCATCTCTTGAGCCTGATGCTTTTATTGTAGCTACCCCTGGTGTCTTAAAATTATCCCAAGAAATTGCCCCACAAATCAACAAACATCTATCAACTCAAGCAAATGTCCTAAATTATTTAGATGCTGAAATATACCATAATATGGGTGCTACAAGAATAGTAACTGCAAGAGAAATTAGCCTAAAAGATATACAAGAAATAAAAAAGCATTTACCAAATTTAGAAATAGAAGTTTTCGTGCATGGTAGTATGTGTTTTGCTTATAGTGGAAGATGCTTAATATCTTCTTTGCAAACAGGAAGAACTCCTAATCGTGGGAGCTGTGCTAATGATTGTAGATTTCCTTATGATGTGTATTTAGAAAATAGAGAAAGTGGAATTTCTTTTAGGCTCGAAGAAGAAGAGGGAGTAGGGACTTATGTATTTAATTCTAAGGATTTAAACTTAGCTTCATATATAGACCAATTAATAGAAGCAAACTGCATAGATGCCTTAAAAATAGAAGGGCGAACAAAAAGCATATACTATGCAGGAGTAACAGCTAAAACATATAAAATGGCAATAGAAGATTATAAAAACAAAAAATACCAAGCAGATAAATACCAAGAAATCCTAAGCACAACAAAAAACAGAGGCTTCACAGATGCTTATCTAATAAGCCGACCATTTGAAAAAAGAAACACTCAAAACCACAAATCAGCAATGAGTAAATCCATAAACTGTGAAGTATCAGGAATAGTATGCGAAGATGAAACTTATTTTATGTGCAAATACAAAATATACCCTAATGACGAAATAGAGCTTTTTACCCCATTAGGTGTAGAAATAGAATGTGTAGATAATGATATAGGAACCATTTATCAAAAAGATGGCTCTTATATGATGAAATTAAAACAAATTAAAACACAAAATGGCAAGATATTAGAGAGTG
Organism: Campylobacterota bacterium; assembly: GCA_029255845.1. GTDB lineage: Bacteria > Campylobacterota > Campylobacteria > Campylobacterales > JAJVLF01 > JAJVLF01. The sequence goes on from JAJVLF010000130.1 coordinate 4,522, forward strand.
TGCATAGCGGGAATACTAATCCTATATTGTTGCCTGCTAAAGTGCAAAGAAATGTGTTTTTGCGGAAGTTTGTTACGAGTTAAAATATTGTA
>JAJVLF010000131.1 GCA_029255845.1 Campylobacterota bacterium
ATTAAATAGTTTTGATATAGATAACTTAGATTTAGAAGTGATACTCTATCAAGCTGGATACTTAACAATAGATAAAATGCTAGAAACTCCTTTTGGCTCTATAGAATATAAACTAAAACTACCAAACAAAGAAGTTAAATTATCTCTAAATGACACTATAATTTCAAGCCTTACAGATAATAATAATCCTAATACTTACAAGACACCACTATATAATGCACTATATAATGCTAAGCTAGAAGAATTTAGATCTTCAATGCATTCAATATTTGCCTCAATACCTTATAATAACTCAGAACATATAAAAATATATGAGGGATACTATGCAAGCATTATATACACATATCTACAATCATTAGGTATTGATATAATAGGAGAAGATATTACTAATAAAGGTAGGATTGATTTAACTATTAAGATAAATGATATTATCTATATAATAGAATTTAAAGTAGGTAATGAAAATGCAATGGAGCAAATAAAACAAATGAAATATTATGAGAAGTATTTATCATTAAAACAAGATATTTATTTGGTGGGGATTAATTTTGATGAAAAGGATAAAAATATATCTAGTTTTGAGTGGGAGAAATTATAGGCAATCTCTAAAATCAAACCCCACCATCAGGAATAATCAAAAAAATAGAAACAACATTAATAAATGCTAAACCAAAAGCTATAAAAAACCCAGCCACTAAAGGCTTATATCCTATCTTCAGCATATTTCTTATATTAACATTAAGCCCAATAGCCCCTAATGCTAAAACCAAAAATATCTTTTTTGATATAAACAATAAAGATGTAGTTATATATACCCAATTATCTTTATTTATAAAAGAATCTTCTTCTATCGTAAAATCTCCTATACTTCTTATAATGGCTAATAATACAAAACCTATCACAAAAAATGGGAAAGCTTTTTTATAATCAAATTTTATATCATTATTTGAAGTTGCATTATTATTTTTATAATATAAATACCCAATCAATGGGATGACAACAAGCATAAAACTATTTCTTAATAATTTCGTTATTGTAGTAATATCTAAAACTTCATTATTATTAAAAACCTCTGAATATATTAATCCAGCCCCTATTACTTGCGATGTATCATGTATTGATGTGCCTAGAAATACTCCTTTTTGCATTGAGGTTGTAAATATATAATCTACTAAAAATGGATATATGCTCATAGCCATAGTCCCAAATAATGCTATAATCGTTATAGCATAAGCACTTTCTTCTTTTTTAGCATTTATAATAGGGCTGACTGTAGCTATTGCTGTTGCACCGCATATGCTTGTCCCTACTCCTATAAGTGTGCTTGTTTCATAGCTGATATTAAATAATTTCCTAACTACAAAGGCTAATAATAACCCAGAGATTATAGTAATTAGAACTATAGGAAGTATATACACTCCTACTTTTAATATTTCAAAAAGACTTATACCGATACCCAATAAAATAATCCCTAACTTTAAAACATAAGCTACAATAAAGTCTATGCCTTCCTGAAAAATTTTAGGTATTGGTATAAGGTTTTTTATTAATATTCCTACTAGTATTGCCATAAGCACAGAAGATATAGGGCTTTTGTAAAATCCAAATAAATGCCCTATAAAATCTGCTAATAAAGTTCCAGATATTGCTACAAAAGATACTAATGCTATCCCGTATAATTTGTTTATCATCATATCAAACCTATAAAATCATCTATACTTTCTTTTTTTAAAATCAAGAATTTTCCAAAATAATCTTAGCATCTTTAACATAAATCTTTTTATTTTCCACATCCATTTTAACAATATACTTATCATCATAAGCAAGCATAAATATCTTCGCTATATGTGATAAATCCTTACTTGTTTTAATTTGGAAATAATTCATCGTTGATATTTCGCTAATGTCTGTAATGACCCCTAGCACTTCATCATTTTCTATTATTTCACAATCCATAATGTCAAAATAAAAAAACTCGTCTTTGTTTAAATGGCAGTTTTTTCTTGTATCTTCCTTGCTTACATATAGCTTTAAATTAGCTAATTTTTTGATGTCTTCATCGCTATTTATATTTTCAAACTTTACTAGCGACCTATTTTTATGGAAGTATTCTATTATATAGGTGTTTTTTTTCTCATCCATAAATGAGGCATTTTTTTTAAATTGATTGGGGAAATCACTCGTGATATGTAGCTTACATTCGCCTTTAAAAGATACAGACTTGCCTATGATTGCTACTTCTAGCAAATCAAAGCTCATCTATATTTTTTACAGCTAATTTATAATTTGGTCTTTCTTTTGCTTTTGAAGCGGATAAAAATGTGCTTAATGCTTTAAGCATATTTCCTTGTTTGCCTATGGCTTTTCCTATATCTGCATAATCTAAATAAATTTCTATCTCTTTATTAAAATCATCAATATCTTTTTCATAAACTTCCACAACATCAGGATTATGGACAATTAATTTTACATATTCTTTAACAAAATTTACCATATTTTTTCCTTAATAGCAGATTACAGAAAGTTTTTAATACCTATTCCGCAATCCGTTCTCCGTATTCGTCATTAAGATAGGCGATTTATCGCTTAACTTAATGACATATGAATGCCTTAAAACTATTTATTATCTTTAACTATCTTTTGAACTCTTTTACTCATTTGAGCTCCAACACCTACCCAGTATTGTAATCTCTCATTGTCTAATTTGAATTCTTCTGTTCTTAGAGGATTATAATAGCCTATTTTTTCTATCCAGCCACTATCTCTTCTTTTTCTGCTATCTGTTACAACTATTCTATAAAATGGTGATTTTACTCTACCAAATCTTGCTAATCTAATTACGGTCAATGTTTTCTCCTGTTATATATTATAATGCAGCTTTAACTTGTGTCATTACACCAGCAAAACTCTTTTCATCATTCATAGCCATATCAGCTAAAATTTTTCTATCTAGCTCGATACCAGCTTTTTTAAGCCCATACATAAACTTTGAATAAGAAATATCATTTAATCTACAAGCAGCATTGATTCTGATAATCCATAATTTTCTGAAATCTCTTTTCTTTTGTCTTCTATCTCTGTAAGCATATACTAGAGATCTTTCAACTTGCTCTTTTGCTTTTCTAAAGTGTTTTCTTCTTCCACTATAGAAACCTTTAGCCATTTTTAATATTTTTTTATGTCTGGCTCTTCTAATTGTACCCGTTTTTACTCTTGGCATTTTATTTTTTTCCTTTACCTATATTTACACATTTTGTGAATTTGGTGTTAGCATATATGCTAAACTTTTCCTAAGTCTTTAAACTTGGGAGAATTATCTTTATTTTTGACAAAGCAGTAATTTAATATTGCTCATATCAGCTTTATTAACACTTTGTGGCTCTTTTAAACCTCTTTTTCTTTTTTGACTTTTTTTAGTCAAAATATGAGATCTAAAGGCAGATCCTCTTTTAAGTCTGTTTTTAGCAGACTTGAATCTTTTATGAGCCCCTTTGTTCGTTTTCATTTTCGGCACTGAGTTTTCCTCCTTTCATAGATTTTTCTTTAAGGTATTGAGCCATATCTTTAATAGGCTCTTTATCAATATCTTTAGCAGGAGTAGTATACATAACTATATTTCTACCCTCTAAAGCAGGACCTTTTTCAATCACAGCATAACCCTCTATCATATCTTTAACAGTAGCAATAACAGGATTAGCGATAGATGGATTAGCCATCTCCCTACCTCTTAAAAATACTTTAAATCTCACATGCTTATCTGCTTGTAAAAATTCAATCGCATGTTTTACTTTATAATTAATGTCATTTTGAGCTATTTTAGCAGTAAGTTTAATCTCTTTAACATCTATCTTTTTTTGCTTTTTTCGAGCTTCTTTTTTCATTTTGTTTTGTTGATACTTATATTTACTATAATCCATAATTTTCACAACAGGAACTTTAGCATCAGAGATTAAAACCAAATCATATCCAGAGTTTTGTGCTTTAGTTAAAGCCTCAGAAACAGGCATAATACCATAAGCCTCCCCTTCACTTCCAATACAACGGACATTCCCTTTTACAGAATATAAAATCTTTCTGTTAATTAGTGTTTCTTTACTTTTCAAAATATACTTTCATTTTTTTCCTTTTAATTTGTTTCAACCCTATAAAAAATTCCCTTGAGTTATTTTTAATTCCACAGCCTTTAAAAATTCATCTTCATTCATCTCATATTGAGTTTTTTCTCGTCTATCTCTAATAGCCACCGATTTATCAGCAACTTCTTTATCCCCAATAATCACAACCATAGGCACTTTACTTTTTTCTGCTATTCTTATTCTTTTATTTAATGATTCATTTTGATCATAAACCTCACTATCTATATCGATACAACTAAGCTTATTATGTAATTCATAAGCATAATCTTGATGTTCGCTCCTAATAGGAACAAAGATAATTTGATTAGGAGCAATAGGAAATGGAAACTCACCAGCAAAATGCTCTATTAAAATAGCAATAAATCTTTCAAATGAGCCTAATATAGCCCTATGAATCATCACAGGAGTTTCTCTCTCATCATCTTTATTAATAAAACTAAGATTAAATCTCTCAGGTAAATTAAAATCTACTTGAATAGTCCCACATTGCCATTTTCTTTTTAAAGCATCCGTTATTTTTATATCAATTTTCGGTCCATAAAATGCACCTCCACCCTCATCTACTGTATAATCTATATTTTGAGACTTCAAAGCATTTTCCAAAGCATTAGTAGCTTTCTCCCATATCGCATCTTCGCCTATGTATTTTTCAGGCTTAGTAGAAACCTCCATAGTATATTCAAAATTAAAATAATCCATAACAATCTTCACAAAATCAACCACATCAATGATTGATTGCTCTATTTGCTGTGTAGTGCAAAAAATATGTGCATCATCTTGAGTAAACTCACGAACTCTTAAAAGCCCATGCAAAACACCAGATTTTTCATGCCTATGCACAACCCCATACTCAAAAAGCTTCAAAGGCAATTCACGATAAGACCGCTTCTTATGAGAGAAAACTTTAATATGCCCCAAGCAATTCATAGGCTTAATGCCATATTCTTGCCCATCTATATGAGTGAGATACATATTTTCGCCATAATTTTGATAATGACCGCTAATCTCCCACATATGAGATTTCAAAATCTCAGGAGCTCGAACAGGCTTATATCCTTTCATCTTATGCAATTTAAAAAGAATAGCCTCTATCTTACTTCGTAAATTAGCCCCATTAGGAAGCCATATAGGAAGCCCCGCACCTACTTCATCATCAAAGGTAAAAAGCTCCATATCCGTTCCAAGTCTTCTATGGTCTCTCTTTTTAGCTTCTTCTAAAAAACTTAAATGCTCTTTTAAAGCTTCTTTACTCCCAAAAGCCGTCCCATAAACTCTAGTAAGCATTTCATTTTCTTGATTACCACCAAGATATGCCCCTGTAACTTTAGTAAGCTTAAAAAAATTCAAAATCCTAGTATTAGGCACATGAGGACCTCTACATAAATCTTCAAACTCGCCTTGCTTATATATAGAAAAATTATCGCTCTTGATATTTTTAATAACTTCCAATTTAAGCTCATCATCCTTAAATCGCTCTAAAATCTCCTCTTTAGAAAAAGATAATTTTTCTATATCTTGCTTTTTTTTCACAAGCTCTTTCATTTTCTTTTCAATGGCTTTCAAATCATCATCAGAAATCTTCTCATCCACTTTAAAATCATAATAAAACCCATCAGAAATTGTAGGACCAACAAAAAACTTAGCATTAGTATAAAGCATATCAATAGCCTGAGCCATCAAATGAGCAGTAGAATGCCTAATAATCTCTAAAGAATGAAAAGAATCATCATATAATATATCTCTTCCCTCAACATCTCCCCCACTTTGAATATCAACTATATTATCATCACTATCAAGAATACCTATTTTTTGCAAAAGTTTTATCGCCTTAATTATATATTTTATGGTGGCCATGATTGGACTTGAACCAACGACCACTACCATGTCAAGGTAGTGCTCTACCAGCTGAGCTACACGACCAAAAGTAAAGGGAACCTCTATTAATTCAAATAATTTAGATAATGTTAGATTTTAGTCTTAGAGTGATTTTTATAAAATACGG
>JAJVLF010000132.1 GCA_029255845.1 Campylobacterota bacterium
TTTATCTATTTCTAATGTTGAAATTGACTATCTAGAAGTAAATCCTATACTAGCTTTAGATGGCAAAATATTTAATGAGATAGCAGCAAATGATGGGCGTATGACAACTACAGGTATTACGCTTTCTGTATCCGATGGTCAATTTGCGGATACTTTAGTTACTGGAATGATAAATTTATCAGGTGTTCCTGCGGGTCTTAGTCCTGTATTTACTAGGGTAGATGCTAGTCATATTAGAATTGTACTAGATGGTGCAGCAGATAGTCATACGGACCCTGGTGTTGATAATAGGATTGATTTAGAATTTAGCTTTCGTGATACTTTAGTTAAGAATAATGTTAGAGTATTAAATGATATAGATTTAAAAATAGGCGGTGCTGGGGATGCGAGAGAAGCTATTGAAGTTAAATATTTGAAAAATACTCCTGTTCAAGCTACAATAAGTAAGGGATTTAAAGAAAAGCTGGTTAATGATGGAAGTATAAAAGATGATAGACCTATTATTAATCTAGGAGATAATGCTTTAGTAGATGGCTCCTTAGATGGGGCTTATAGAGTTCAATTTCTTAATGACATTACTCACATTAGAATAGGTGCTGAACCTCAGTATCCCTTAACTAGTACAATAAATTCTACAAACCCTACAGCTACATTTACTAGAAATGGAATAGTTAATACTGTAACCTATGGAAGACATCCAACAGGAGGGCATTTTCAGATTACAGTTGATTCAGGAGGACTCTCTAGAGGTCCGAGCATTAGATCTATAGAGGTAGTTGCAGGAGGGACAAATCAAGACCCTCTAACACATACAATTCCAAAAAATCCAGTAGTATTTAACATTACATCTCCTAATTTGCCAGCTAGTTTAGCTATTAGCTTTAAGCTTTTAGCTAATCATAGAGAAGTGGAAATACAATTAATAAATAAAGCTAAAAACCATAAAGATATAGTGGATGATATGGTGAATAATTTAATATTTGAATTTACTGGTGATTTTAGTGGAGGAATATCTCCTTTATCTATTGTTGATGCTGATATTGATTTTATAGATCCTATTATTACTGTGGATAAGTATATTTTTAGTGAGAAAGACCCTTATACTTTAGGGGATGTTGATACTACTATCACTCTTAATTTATCCCATGGTAAGTTTGCTACTGATATAAAAGATTTAATAACATTAGAGAATGTTCCTGCTGGATTAAATGCTACTTTTATACTTGGTGCGGGTCTTAGTAGTATAGAAGTTAAGCTTTTAGGTAATGCTGTTTCTCATAATACTCCTGACACTATGGATGGTCCTGATTTTTTAGTGTTTAATTTTAAAAATGACTTAGTGCAACATAATGCTGTTGATTTGAATGGAATTACGGGGGTAAAACATGGAGCAAATGAGGTTCGAGATAAGATAGAGCTATATTTTGTTAAGCCTCAGCCTGTATTGACGGTAAATAGTCGCTCTTTTACTGAAAGAGCTACAAATGATGGAAGAATTGATACTGTTTTAAATATTGGTATTACATTAGGTGAGTTTAGTGATATAGCTGATAAAACTCTTAGTGATTATGTGAGCTTAAAAGGATTACATGAGGGGCTTGATGCTACATTTAAGCTATTAAATAATAGAAATATAGAAGTTAGGATTTCTGGTCAGGCTATATCTCATCAATCTCCTAGAGATAATCTTAATAATTTAGAATTTGATTTTTTTAATGATAATCTTATTAAGGGGAATGAGGGAGTTGATCTTATTTCTATTAATAATGCTACTGGGTTAAAGGTGGCTGGGGTTGCTACTAGTGTGAGAGACTCTATGGAGATTACATTTTTAATGAATGAGCAACCAACGGCTGAAATAAAGGAGTTTTTAGAAGTAGAATTAAATGATGGTGCTATTAGAGAGAGGCAAACCATAAAACTAGATGATGATGTGATAAATGGGAAATTTCCTACTTTGCAAACTAATCTTGATGTGCCTGGTCTTATGATGAGCTATTCTTTTAATGGGACTAGTGAGATTGTGGTTGAGTTAAAAGGGAGGGCTATTAAGCATAGAAACCTTGATGATGTTAATGATTTGAGCTTTGATTTTATAGGAGGGGTTTATTCTTCTGGGCTTAAGCCTTTGGCTATAGATGATGCTAAGATAAATTTCTTAGACCCTGTTTTTGAGGTGGATACGGATATTTTTAGTGAAGATCCTGCTAATGATGGGAGTGTTACTAGTAAAATAAATTTAAGGATTTCTACTGGATTATTTAAAGATAGGGTATTTGGGAATATAAACTTGAATGAAGTTCCTAATTCTTTATTGCCTAGATTTAATTTAATAAACTTTAGTAATATAGAGATTACATTAACAAGATTCGCTGTAAGCCATGATAATATAGATGATACTAATGGGACTTCTAATCCGTTTTTGAATTTTGATTTTACTCAGGATTTAGTGCAGTTTAATTCTGCTAATCTTGATTTTGTTCCTGTTTGGTTTGATCAAGGTGGTGCTAATGAGAGAAATGTGAGAAATAGGATGAAGATAGATTTCATAGAATCAAAGGCTACTGTAAGTCCTAAGACTTTTATCGAGGATAAATTAAAAAATGATGGTAGTATTAGTAATTTTATTACATTGACTTTTAATGATAAAGTGGATGTTGCTAAGCTAGGGGGTATTGACTTAATAGGCTTGCCTGATGATTTGATAATAAATGCTACTATTAATCCTGCTAATGAAAATGAGATTATTGTGAAGCTTAATGATGAGGCTGATAATCATAAAATAAGTGATAATATAGATGATATGTATTTTAAATTTCCTCGTGATTTGCTTTCTAATAAAATACAAGTTAGTAATTTAAGTGATATAGGGATTGATTTTTTTGAAACTAGTGTTAAGGATTTAGGTGATGTATTTCTTGAGGGTAGGGCTAATGTGGGTAGCATACGAAATGCTATCACTCTTAATATCACAGGAAATATAATAGATCCTACTGTTAATAATCTTAAGCTAGATGACCTTATATCTGCGGGGAATTTACCTAATGATTTATCTGCTGTTTATAGGATTTTAAACCCATCTAATATAGAAGTGCGATTAAAAAATGAAGCAGATGACCATACATTGGCAGATAGTGTGAATAATCTGTATTTTGCTTTTAGTTCTAGCTTATTTAATACTAATACTGAAGCTTTGCCTGTTACGGATATAGGGATAGATTTTTTTGATATAGGGAAAATAGAGATAGAGCCTGTGGGGGATTTTTCTGAAAGCACCCTAAATGATGGGAGCATTGGTAATAGCTTGACATTTAAGCTAAGTAGTGGGTTATTTTCTAATATTGATAATAGTAAATTAGATGAATATATTAATGTCGCTAATTTGCCTAATAATTTATCTGCTAAGTATAGATTAATATCTCCTACTAAGATAGAAGCTACTTTAGTGGGGAATGCTTTAAGTCATGAGAATATTGATGATGTTAATAATTTGAGATTTAGTTTTGATCCTTCTATTGTGATTGTTGAATCAAAGCTGTCTAGCTTGATAACTGGTATTGATTTTTTTGATGTGCCTGTTCTTGAGAATACTGATATATTTATCGAACATCCTAGAAATGATGGGTCTATAAGAAATAAGGGGACTATTGAGATAGTTTCTGGGACTAAGTTTTCTAATATTGCTGTTGCTAATAGTGCTGATTGGGAAAATTTGATTACTGTGGATAATTTGCCTAATAATTTATCTGCTAAGTTTGAGTTGATTGCTGGGGCTAATCAATTTAAATTAGAAGTTTCGCTAAAAGGTGAGTCTGTTTTTCATTCTGATGATGATGATATTCGTAATTTGATTTTTAAATTTGATAAGGAAGCATTTGAGGGTGGGGTTTATGATATAAGCACGGGAGGGGAGATTGAATTTTATGATGCTCCTAAAGTTGAGATGTCTCCAACTTTCACTGAAAGAATTGAGAATGATGGCAAGATAGGAAATACTTCTACTTTTTTATTAAAAAATGATACTTGGAATGTAGAAAGGACATTTACTTATGCTTCTAAGGCTTTTAGAGCTGATAATTTAGATATAGAAAAAATAATCGTAGATGGTGTGGATATTTTAAATGGTAGAGGTCCTATGAAGCTCGATAAGCTAGTTAGAGAAATGGGATATAATACTAATGGAGTGGGAATAACTACTAATGGTGGGCAATTAGTTACTATATATGCGGGGAATGATGGTGGTGATTTAGTCTTTTATTCTAATGAAGTTCCTGATGGAGACTCTTTTAATGTGAAATTTAAGCTTAAAGGATATGGTTTTGATAATGCGGATTTCTTAAAAGATGACCCCACTATAGACCATGTGATTGGTGATGAGGGTAGCATAAAGCCTGAAGATGTAGGAAGCTATATAAAAACTAAAGATATTCCAGCGGGATTGACTCCTAGCTATACTCTTTTAGATAATTCTAGGATAA
>JAJVLF010000133.1 GCA_029255845.1 Campylobacterota bacterium
ATATTTATGCTTGTTTTTAGTAGTTTTCTTAAGTGAGTTTTCTGTAAATTTAGATAGATTTAGGATAGATTTAAGGGAAGTTTAAGGTGGCAACTGACCCTTAAATTAGTCCATCAATATACACATAGTCATATTAAAATAAGTCTTTAGAGTTAATATTTAAAGTTTTTAATTTACTTATTAATTCTTTGTTTAATTTTTCTAATCCTTCATCATTAGGCAAATATTCTAAAGCTCGATGATGCTGTAAGTCAAATGGTATATTATTTTGTATATTTTGAGATATAGGTATCACTAACTTACCTAATGTGTGTGCTATCCCAACCTCATACATAACATTTGCATTCTTGCCTGTAAGGTCTGCTATAACAATTTTTGATTTATAAATTAATTCAAAAATATCTTGAATAATTACACTGTTTTCCCAAATATTATCTACTCTAACTGCCCTAAAAGATTGACTTTCAGCAGATTTTATTATCGTTTCGTATACTTTATTTAAGCTGTCATTAAATGGCATCATTACTGCAATTAAATCTTTTTCCATTTCTGATGTAGGTATATCAAAAATATTTGGTGCAAAAGTTATTTTTCTTTCTGATGGCTTATCTGATATATAATAGCCTTTATCTCCATATTTTTCATCAATATACTTTTTAATATCAGAAATTGATTCTTCATTTAGTGAATCAATCTTCGTTAATACAGTCAACACATGACCTGCATAATCATCATCATCCCACTTTAAGCTTTTTAAAAGCCTTGGATATTGTTGTATAATAGTAGTCGTGTTAGTAAGTAATCCAATCTCATTCCAATTTTCTAGTGTAAATTTAGATACTATTTGTTCTTTTAATTGCATGATAGGGTTTTCTTGATTTGAACTCATCATTAAGTATTTTCTATATCGCTTGCACAATTACTATATAAACTCTCAGGAGATATATCTAAATCATCATTCCACTTTAAAGTCCCAAAGTCTTTATCTATATTAAAGTTCTCAAAAAGTTCTTGATTGTTAAAATCTTTAAATACCCCACCTTTATTTATAAAAACCATAAAATCAACAATGCCATTTTTTCCATCATTAAAAGTGATAAAAATTTTCTTATCTTTTATGAATTTAGCTTTTATTACTTCTATATACATTTATTCTAAAGGTTTTATTTTATTTGGTTTTTGTAGATTTACACAAAGATTCCAATCTTGTAATAATTCTTCTTTGTGCAAAACAGACCATTCAACAACAAGAGATAAAGCCTTTGGAGGTAGATTGCCTTTTAGTAATGCAAAATTATTTATTTCTATAATAGCTTTATATTCTCCATAAGATACATGAAAATGTGGGGGATTATGGTCATCTGGATACATTGCTATTTTAATACCATAGAACCTGCTTATTTCTGGCAAAGAACTTCCTTATATGCTTTTAGTTATTTATATTTTATAGTAATAAAATTAAAACATCTTCTAAATAATATGAATAATACCTTCTTTTATTTTTTACTAACTGGCAACTTTCCATATAGCCGAACAACATCACCAAAAATAAAAAAAGGTGTCAGGTGAAAAAAAAGGTGTCAGGTGATAACAATACGACCCCTATGGGGCAAACCTTAAAAATATATCTTAAAGCCTAAAAATTGCAAACTAGCTCAGCCCTTTAACATACAATTTTCTATACGGCTTTAAGACATATTTTTAAGGCTTCGTCATAGGCAGAGGGCGGAAAAGGATTTAAGAATTACAGACAAGATATAAGCTAAGGCTTATATCTTGGAGTATGATTGTTTTAGTGCTGTAGTTCGGTTTTAGCGTGTTATTTTATTATTTTTTGTTTAATGATTATCTTTTTTGTATATCCTAAAAAAGAATTTGCGTCTTTTTACCCTCTAGTGTGTAAAAATAGTCTTCTCATCTGTATATATAGATGTAGGATATTTTTTTATTTATAGCTTAAGAAAAAATATCAATATGCTACAATATCATTTCAATAAAAAGGGCAAAATATGAAATTAAAGGTTCATAAAGGAACGGATGAAATTGGAGGGAGTTGTATAGAATTAAAAACAGAAAATACAACTATTTTACTTGATTATGGGACACCTCTTCAAGATACGAGTGAGCAAGTTAAGATACAAGGCAAAGTAGATGCAATTGTGGTATCTCATCCACATCAAGACCATTTTGGTGCAATTGTAGATATAGATACGGATATACCAGTTTATTGTGGAGAGTTATCATTAGAGCTTATGAATGCTACAAAAATATTTACAGGTCAAGAGATATTAAAAAATAACTTTAAAATATATTCAGCTTGGAAGAGTTTTGAAATTGGAGATTTTAAAATAACTCCTTATTTAGTTGACCATAGTGCAACAGACGCTTATTCTTTTTTAATTGAAGCAGATGGTAAAAAAGTTTTATATAGTGGAGACTTTAGAGCTAACGGAAGAAAATCAAAACTTTTTGATAATATGATAAAAGATAAGAAGTTAAAAAATGTAGATATTTTGCTTATGGAAGGCACTATGCTTCAAAGAAGTAATGAGGATTTTCCAGATGAGCAAAGTGTTGAGGATAAAATCTTTGAAACTATAAAAGAAAATAATCAAATTTCATTTATGATTGGTTCATCTCAAAATATTGATAGCCTAGTATCTGCATATCGTGCTTGTAAAAAAGCAAAAAAGATATTTGTTATTGACCTTTATACAGCTTGGATTTTAGAAAAGTTAAAAATAGTTTCTGATAGTATTCCAAATATGGAATGGAAAGATGTCAAAGTAATTAAAAAATTTGGTGGTAGCTATTATAGCAATATGTCAAAAAATAAAGAATATTTCAAAGGATACATATCTGAGGTATTTAATAATATTGTTGATATTGAAGAAATTAAGGCTAACCCTCAAGACTATTTTTTAAAAGTATCGCCTTGGCATATTAATAAAGTTTTAAATGAATGCGAATTAAAAACCTCAAATATTATATATTCTCAATGGAAAGGATACTTAAAAGAAGAATTTAGTAGTGTAGATACGGCAGAATTATTTAATAATTTGGAAGCAAATAGTAATTGGGTATATGCTCACACAAGTGGTCATGCTGATTTACCAGCTTTACAAAAATTTGCAACTGCAATTAGTCCTAAAAAGCTTATCCCAATACACACTCAATACAAAGAAAAATTTGCAGAGTTTTTTGAAAATGTAGAAGTCTTAAGTGATGATGAAAGTTTTGATATAAATAGTGATATAGCTATTCCTTATAAGTCTGATAAGTTGAAAGACGATGCAATAAAAGATAAAGCAATAGAAGAATGGATAGGAATAGATTTAGATGGGACATTAGCATTTTATGATGAATGGAGAGGTATAGAGCATATAGGAAAACCTATTTTAGAAATGGTTGAATTTGTAAAAGATTTGGTATCTCAAAAGAAAAAGATTAAGATATTTACAGCAAGAGCAAGTAATGTAAAGACAATACCATTTATACATAAGTGGCTTAAAGAAAATGATTTACCAAAGTTTGAAGTAACTAATGTAAAAGACTTTGGTATGATTATGCTTTATGATGATAGATGTACTCAGGTGGTTACTAATAGTGGTGTGATAGTTAAAAAAGAGGAGAATTAAAATGAGCAAAGATATTAAAACAAGAAGTTTAAATGAAGTATTTATAAAAGATTTATCAAATGGCATATTAACAAACTTACTAGAAAGAGTTATTAAAGACTCAACAATTGATTTACAAATGAGAGGTGATTCTGTAGATATATATTATCGTGGAGGAGTCATACTCCATTTAGAGCAAAAAATAGACACTTATCAAGCTACAATAAATGAAGAATACTTTAGACAAAATCCAGTTATTAAATTTGAAAAAAATATTAAAACTAAAGAAAATATTCAAGAGTGGATAAATCAAGTTCCACAAATTAAAGAAGCAAGAGACTTCCATTATGTAGATAAAAATACAGCAGAAAGAGATTTTATGCAACTAACTGTAAGGTCTAATAGCTACGAAAAAGAGATTGTGCAAGGAAATATTATTATTACTGATGTAGAATATGACTATATAGGAAAGATTGATTTATTAGGTTTAATTCTAAATAAAAATAATGTAAATTCATTAGATACAGAACTTGCATTTATTGAGGGTAAATATGCAACAGCATCTGCTACAGGTACATCTGGCTTAGAGAAACACCTTAAAGATATTCAAACTTTTGCTAGTGAATACAATGAACAATTAGAGGCATTAAAAAAAGATACGAAATTAATATTTAAACAAAAAATGGAGCTAGGTTTATATAACTTAAAAGATAACAATATTGATAAGAAATTAAATATTATAAACAATAAAAACAATACAATTAAGTTTATTATTTTATTAGCTGATTATAAAATTAATGGTGATAA
>JAJVLF010000134.1 GCA_029255845.1 Campylobacterota bacterium
TAATAAATTCCATTTAATATTTAGCCTTAGATTTTTCTCTAGGGCTTAGTTTTTCTTTTAGGGTATTAAATTATTCGTATTTTATAAATTAAAAATTAATAAAATCACACCCCAACATTAAAATCCGAATAATCAGCCACAAAAGAATCATGAGTAGCTATCAAGCAAGATATCTTATAATCATCACATAAATCCCTAAATATATTCATAATATTTTTTGTGTTATCTTTATCTAAATTACCTGTAGGCTCATCCGCTATTATTATTTTTGGTTTTTTTATTATGGCTCTTGCTATGGCTACTCTTTGTTTTTCTCCCCCTGATAGGTATTTTACTTTTTCGTTTTTTAGATGTAATATGTTTAAGTCATCCATTATTTTTAGGATTTCTTTTTTATTGAAAATATCGCTTCCTATGGATATGTTTTCGTATGCATTGAGGGTGTTAAAAAGATTAAAATGCTGAAAGATGAAGCCTATGTGAGATTTTCTGTATTGTTTTAGTGTTTTTTCTTTTAATGAATTAATCTTATTTTCCATAATATATATATCTCCACTACTAGGAGATAATAATGCTCCTGCCATCATTAATAGGGTTGTTTTTCCAGAGCCTGATGAGCCTGTAATTGTGGTAATTTTTGATTCGTTTAGATTTAAGGATATGTTTTTAAATAGTGGTTTATTATTAAAGGATTTGGATACATTTTTTAATTCTATTAAAGTCATTTCATATCTTTTTTATATGCGAAAGTATAAGAGAAGATGTCATTTGAATCTTGGTTTTCTATAAATTCATTATTACTTGATATAGATAAAGAAAAGCTAGGAGAAAAAGAATACTTCAAGCTAGTAATCATATTATATTTATCATAATCCACATCTTTAGATAATGAATATATGAAATTAAAATTATTCTCTTCTATGAAAGTATAAGCAACGATATTCTGATTATTTTGCTTTTCATAAAACTCCACTCCCATTTTAAATATCTCAAAAATATTATTCATATCTGTATCTGCACCTATAGTATATTGATTATCATCTTCATAGGTTTTTTCTGCATAGATTGTATAATTATTAAATGGCATTTGAAAATCTACACCGATAAAGCTTTCTTTTGTTTTTTCCTTATAAAATGAAGATAATGAAAAAGAAATATTATCTATAAAAAATGACAATCTATTTCCATATTCTTTTTCCTTAGAAGCATAAATACTCTCAAAAGAAACTTTTCTCCATATAGCTTGTAGCTTTAATAAATCTATACCTTCTGTTGGCATATCTTTATCTATAAATTTACTCCTAAAAGAAATAACATTAAAATAATTAATAGGACTAAAAAACATACCTCGACCCCATACTACAGAATCTTTACCCATTGTAAGAAAAAAATTATCTACAACTATTTGAGTTGTTTTTATCAGCCATCTACATTCGCTATCTACATTTCGTTCATCATTATTAGTACAATTATAAAAATAATTAAACTTCAATCTATCTTTCATATTTATTTTACTAGATAGAGATATTTTTTTAAATGAATAATTTTCATTTATATACTCATTGTTGATATAATTATTACCGAACATAAGTCTTATTTTACTTTTAGCTCCCCAGTCTTTAATGCCACTATAAAGCGATGATGATAGCATTAAACAAACTACAAATGCTTTAAATAATTTAAGTTGAATTTCCATAATTTAGTTTTCTCCTTTTTTAATGAATTAATATACAAAACACTTTTAAAATCATCAGTAAATTCTTTTTTCATTGATATTTTACTAGCATAGCCATTTTTTCTTTGTAGGATTTCCATTACCTTAATGACTTTTTTATTCTTAGTCAAAAACTCTAATTTATCAATCTTATTCTTATCATTTAAAAACATCCGCACAAAATGATAAGGCGATTTATCCCTAGAAGCCTTTAATAAAAAGAAGCCATTTTTCTTATCTTCTATCTTGTAATACTGGGATAAAGAATAATTCAATATATCATTATAAGCAAAATCACTATTAGAAAACATACTATTTCCAGATGTAGCCACAACTCTTCTTGTATTAGTGAAATACATCCAATATTTTGATTTATTTTTTAATATCTTTAATCTATCTTGTGGCTTAATAAAACTAATAAAAGATTTATCATTATAGACATTAATATTCATTTCATAATGCTTTAGCACACCACCACGAATAACATCTAAAGAAACATTACTTTTAAAATAAGCAGGAAATATACTTGTTTCCACATCCTCTAAAGAAACGCCATATACATTAATGCCAATAATCAAACCTACAATAATTTTATAAAAATTAATCATATCTAAAAGCCTTAATCGCAGGTATCCTCAAAAGGGACATTATAGAAATAGCCCAAGAAATGATAGAAATAATAAAAGTCAATACAACAACATTAAAAGCAATATCATAAACAAATAAAGGTCGTATATACACCACCTTAGTGCTTTCTGGGGGAATATATGGCAACCCTATACCATAAAGAGCATTAGTCAAATTATACCCTATAACTAACCCTAATAAAATCCCTATCAAAGCAATAGTAACACCTTCAGTAAGAAAAAAATAAACAATCTTCATATTAGATATTCCCACCGCCTTTAAAGCCCCTATCTCCTTTGCATTATCCTGAACAGATAAAAAAGATATAAAAACCATCACGATAAACATAACAATCCACAAAAAATACCCTATAATATCTAGCAAAAATATAAACATCCCACTAGCTACTTTAAAACTAGCGTCTATATTAAACCATCTCTTCACTTCAAGGCTCGGATATTTCTTTAATATTTTCTTTGTTTTTTTATATGACATTTCCAAGTTTTTATCATCTTTAATATGAATAATATATTTAGTAAATTTATCACTAATAAGCAATTCTTGAGTTTTTTCTAATGATGTGAATAAACCATTAGAGTCCATATAATCATTCCCAAATATCTGTATTTTAGATACGATAACCCCTATCGCATTTGGAAATCCATCATCTCCATTAGACATTAAAGTTAGCGTTTCATTCTCTTTCGCATTTAAAAATCTAGCTAATTTATACCCTATAATAGCTCCATTAGAAATTTCTTCTTTGTATTTTTTAGATATCATAGGATGATTAGTAGAGTATCCATTTGCAGATACAAAAGTGCTTTTTGTGCTTGAAGATAAAACTCCATTTAAAGAAATATTTCTTGATATACTTGTAAGCTCATCTTTTAAAATCAATTTTATATCTTTTTCTAAATCAATATTTTCTTGCATATTGAAATCAGTAGATTTTAAAGACTTATTTTCAAAATAATCTTTTTTAGCTATTTGCATATTTCCATAACTCTGTATTATAGATTGCTTCCAAGACTGCAAGAAACTATCCATCGTGTTTTGAGCAATGATTAAAAATGAAGTGATAAAAAGAATAAATAGGATGATAGCTAAGTTTTTATATTTTCTAAATGTGTTTTGAAAACCTATTTTGATGTAATATAAACTATTCATTATTTAATACATTGCATTGTTTTTTAATTTCCGCCATCATCTTCTCATAAACTTTAACATTAGCTAAATCTTTATGCCTTACATAAAAATCACAAGTCTTCTTATCTATCTCTTCTTCTTGAAAATCAAACCATAAAATACTATAAGAAGTTTCTTCAAGTAAAGGACAAGAATCATAAGCCTTTTCAAACATCTCTTTTGCTCTATCTTTATCTCCACCAAAAATAAATGGAGTATGATAAAACCCTCTCCCAAAAGATATATCCAACAAAGGATTATCAGCATTAATAAGATGACTTTTTAATCCATAAGAATCACTTATAGAACCATAAAAAGGAGCCATCAATGGTTGCATACCTATTAGCACTCCATATATATCACCAGCTAATCTTAAAGATTCATTAAATTGACTCTTATATTCCAATGACGAAGCAATCAAATCTTTAGCCCTCTTCATATAAGCCAAAGCCTCATCTTCATTCTCCTTACCTGATAAAAAACCCAAATAATAATGAGCTAAAGCATTAAAATAAAACGCCATATATTTTGGCATATCCTTATCTCTATCTCTCTTACCAATAAAAGACTTAATAGCCACAATATCATTACTCAAATATAAATTATATAAATCTATAAAATCTTTTCTATATTTAAGAAACTCATCATTATCTCCCGCTATCTTATCAAAGCATTGACTTGATTGCTTAGTAATAATCTTTGCTTCTAATGAAGACATCGAAACAAAAAATACCAATAAGAGAAATAACCCCATCTTCATATATAATCTTACCATCACTCCAAACTCCTCTTAAAATAATCAATCAATTCATTAGCATATTTTTTAAAATCTTTTTTAC
>JAJVLF010000135.1 GCA_029255845.1 Campylobacterota bacterium
AAATAATAAATTCTTTTTTAAAGATACCATCATTATCACTACTTGGAGCAATAGCAACTCTAATATCTTTTAGCTTTTCATAATACTCAGGCATTTTGCTTTTATCTTTATTTTGATTATGTCCACCATAGCCCATAATAGCACCTAATATGCCTAATAAATAAGGCTTATGAATCATATTGTAAGTTATAAAAATCTTATCATTTATATCAGGTTTTTTAAACATCCCAAATTCTGCTTTAATAGTAAAGCTAATTAATTTTTTACTCATTTATAAATATCTCCTCTATTTCCGCCATCTATTAAAATTAAAATCAATATATCTTTATGTAATTCATAGATTATTCTATATTTACCCACCCTTAATCTAAATCTATTTTCATACCCTTTTAACTTCTTGATATCTAATTGATTATGGTTTTTTTTTGATAAAATGATTATTTTTTCACCTATATTAAGTCGCTCTTGCTTACTTCTTTCTTTCATAAATTTTTTAAATTTATTAAGAGGGAGTAACTTATAGCTCATTTTTGAATTCTTCATAGCTTTGGCTATTTTGAAAACCTTTTTCTTTTTCTTTTGCAATTTCTTTATCCATATCATCCAAATATTCTTGACTCATATAGTCAAAATCATCTTTAGGTAGCTTGGTAGGGTCTATCTCTTCTATAGGCTCATTTGTAATAATTTGAATATCTTGTTTTGGTAGAGAGTTTAGAAAATACATAACTTTTTCATAAGCTTCATCTTGAATATTAAGATTTACTGCTATCATAATTATGTCTTTTTTAAGTTTGCTGATAATTGCAACAAATCAATTTCTTTTATCTTGTCTTTTAGCTTATCGCCATCACAAATAATATCTAAAAGCTCTTTTATATAATAAATCTCAATACTTTCAATTTCGTTCTCATATTTATGTAAATAATCTATTAGTTTTGTTAAATTAAAGCTATTTTGCTTATCATCATCGCCTTTTTTAAATGATACAAATTGAGAAAAGCTAGGTAGCGATAAAGTAGAATTTTCATTAAGTGTAACATAAATAGATAGCTCATTTTCAACTCCAGCTTTTGAGTGAGAGTCATAGAATGTGGCAGAATTATTGAAAGCATTTTTTAGAATACTTACATCATTACTAGATAATGTATCTATTTCTTGCACTGTTTCTTTCCAGCTCAATAAGTTATTAGGATTTACAGAAAAATTATGAATATAGTGAGCTTCTGTAGCCTTGCTCATACGACCAATAGCAGTAAATGGTGCTAAAATCTCATCAGTATAAACTCTACCTTTTCTATATAAATCAGTTGCATGATTAATCTGAACATTACCATGAATGGAAATATTATTACCCTTTGCCCCATCAGGAGTAAAAGTAGCTCCAAATAATCGAACATCAATACATTTTGTTAAATTTTTAAATACTTCATCTTTAGTGCTATTTTTATCAGCCTTTGAATTATCTTTTAGCTTGTCATTAAATAATACCTGATAACTACTTTTTAAATCATTTGTTTCTATTTTATTATGAAAGTGTTTTGTGAAAAGAACTTTTTCATTACCATAATTTTTTTTAATATAATTCCTAACCAACCATTTAAAAGACTTATCCGTAGCATAAAAGCTACCATCACTTTTTAACCGTCTTGGTAATCCACTAAAATCAGCATTATAATTTGCATTAATAGCTTTTACAACCACAAATCCATAAACTCTATTTTTAAATTCACTCATTTTCATTCTCCTGTATTTTATTATCTTGGTATTTAATTTGATTATCTGAAAAATATCCCACTATCATATACTCCATAACATCCGCTATTTCTAAATCATCTCTATAACTCATAACTATACTCATCACATTATCATATTTTTTGTCAAATTTTAACTCATGGGCATACCTATGATGAACTTCCCAAATATATTCTTTTAATAATTTACTAGTTTGCCAATCCGTAAAACTCGAAAAATCAGCATGAGATTTATTCTCATCTTTCCCTTTTTTCTTACCTATTAAAAATCTAGCCAACTGACCACATAAAAAAGCATAAAGTTTATCATTATCTTTGATAAACTCGCTACCTCCAATAAATTCTTTTTGAGCCTTTCCATTATCTTTGAAAACTGTATTATTATCTTCATCTTTTTTATCTTGCCAGTACCCTATGGAGTTTTTTGCCATTCTTTTTAATTCTATAAACTCTTCGCTATCCAATTTTGTATCCTTTTGTTGATTTAAGCTAAATAATAAATTTAGTTTTTCTTTTATTTCATTCTCGTATATAGAATAACCACTTTTATTTTTGTCATCGTGCTTTATATTGTCTATAATAACATCAAGTAACATTTCTCTAAAGTCTATCAAGCTAAAAGCACTTTGATGTGATTTATAAATATAGTCATAAAAATTTTGTCGGTACTTCATAATATAGTTTTTAATTATATTATTTGAGTTACTAGAGTCTATTTTCCAATAGGTTATTTTTATATCTTTATAATCACTGAAATAATTATTCTGTAGTTTTTTATCAAAAATAAGTTCATTTATTATCTTTTCAAATTGAAATACACTTAACTTTTTATCATAAAAATCGTTAAGTGCAAAACTATTTTTTATTTGTAAAAAGTTTTCTATTCTGAAAGTTGTCATGTATATAAAATTTTCTATATAGTCTAAATCTTTAATCTGTAATTTCCAACCATTATCACTTTTGGAATAATAATTTAAAAGATAAAAATTTTTCAAATCTTTTGGATTAGTATAATAGATAGATTTAATAATTTCTCGATAACTTTTTTTCTTTTCATTGTCGCATAAAATATTTTTTTGTTCTCCAAAAAGATTTTTATTGTCAATAAAAAGAGGGAATGGCTTTGTAAGTTGCTGATTATCTGTCATAACTTTAAATTTATGAAGTTGTAGCGTACAGGTTTTACAGATATGATTAGTAAGTTTTAGGGGCATAGTAGCTTTCATGCCTAAATCATCTCCCAATGTAGACAAAACATAAGGCAAAGATAATTCATTAAAACATTCATTGCAAATAGAACATTTTCCTTTATGAAGACCTGCTTTATCAGTACTCAAAAATGCTCTCTCCTGCACAAATTTTTCATAAAAATATTTAACTATAGCCAGCCCAACATCAATATAAACTCTTATTTCTATAGAAACCTCTTTTTTGCCTTTTTTTTGGTTATCATATTTTTCTTTCAACTCTTGAATAATGCTTTTTTTAGAAAGCAATATTTCTTCAAGGTTTTCTTCAAGATATTTTTGAATACCAGTTAGTTTTTCTTTCTCTTCATTTTTTTCTAAATAATCTCTAGCACTCTCAAACTGAACTTTTATTCTATTTGACATAATGCCACTTTTTGTGGGCTTAAGATTATATAAGCTTGTTTTTACAATTTCATTTTCATTTTCAATATTGTAAAAAACTTTTACACTCAATATATATGGAGAACTTCCGCCAAGTCCCTTATTTTTATCAAGATATTTATTGTGCATCCCTTTTTGATAATAAGTCATATATTTTAAAGTCTCTTTTAACTCACTATCTAAGTTTTCAATATCTAGCAAATCGATACAAGCCATATCATTTTTAATTTTTATATAATAATGAAGATAGGCACTACTCACTTCATCTTGAATGAAATAATCTTCAATTCCTTCATTCGCATCCATAAAACCCACAATCTCTTTAATCATCTCAATATCTCCTCAAAGATAATGCCTTCATTACAAAAAACCCACATCATATAACCTCCCCTTTCAAAGCCTCCACCTCAATCTCCCTACTAAAATCCCTATGCACTAAAATATCTACAGGCTTACATAATGTCTCTTCAAGTAAAAATCTAACTTTAGCTTTTTTCTTCATTAAACTCTCCACATTTTTTGAAATAATAAAAATATCAATATCCCCACCTTTTTTAGAATCATCTAACCTACTACCAAAAATATAAATTTTCGCATTATCAAAATACTCATTAATAGTATTTTTAATTTGATTAATTTCTTCTATTTTCAATCGCATCAAAATACTCCTCAAATTTATGACTTAACTCTATCATATAAGATAAATTTTGATAAATAAAATTAATAGAATCCATCATTTCATCTTCATTATCAGGATATTCATGAGATATTTTATTCCTAGCTTCTCTTAATTCTATCCATCTATCTACATTTAATAAATTTTCTTTTTCTAGCTCACTTAGTAGCTCTATAAAAGGTTTTGTAGTATTAAAACCACTATATTCTAAGGTAAGCCTAAAAA
>JAJVLF010000136.1 GCA_029255845.1 Campylobacterota bacterium
AGATAATAAGACTAATTTATCTTTGAAAATAATCTTATTCCATTTAATAAACCCGCTACTGCCATTAAATTTCGTAGGGCTTGCCATCAATGCATGAGGGCTAGATTCTCTTATTTCTTCTATTAGTTTTAAAAATGAATTAATAGAGCCAAAAAGCTCTATTTTTTCTAGTATTAGCTTTTTAAGTTCTAGTTTTTTCTCATCATTTAATGTGTGAAAATTCAAAATTATCTAATAAACTGCATAATATCTTCTAAGCTTTGTTTCGCATCACCAAAAAGCATTTTAGTGTTTTCTTTAAAGAAAAGCGGATTTTCTACTCCAGCATATCCCACTCCTCTTCCTCGCTTAAATACTATTACATTTTTCGCTTCCCATGCTTTAATTACAGGCATTCCTGCTATTGGGCTATCTGCATCATCTATGGCTGATGGATTTACTGTATCATTTGCACCTATTACTAATATGGTGTCTATTTCAGATAGCTCATCATTAACTTCATCCATTTCATACACTATATCATAAGGTATTTTTGCTTCTGCTAATAAAACATTCATATGTCCTGGCATTCTTCCTGCTACTGGATGAATGGCAAATGTAAGCTCTATATTAGATTTTTTAAGATGTTCAAATAATTCTTTTATCGCATATTGTGCATGAGAAATTGCCATCCCATATCCTGGAGTTACTAGGATTTTTTTTGAATTTAATAACATATTTGAAGCTTCTTCTGCATTTATTTCTGCATACTCACCTTGCTCTACATTTCCACTTGTTACTTTTTTAACTCCAAAGCCTCCCATAATTACAGAGATAAAAGATCTATTCATAGCCTTACACATTATATAGCTTAGTATCGCTCCACTACTTCCCACTAATGCACCAGCGATGATTAATAAATCATTTGATAGCATAAACCCAGTCGCTGCTGCTGCCCATCCAGAGTATGAATTAAGCATAGATATTACCACAGGCATATCCGCCCCACCGATAGAAGCTACAAGATGTAATCCAAAAGCAAATGCTATTAATGTAATAATAGCTAATAAAACAACTCCCTCCATTGGAGAGCTAGAGCCTACAAATTGAACCATTAAATAAATAGCTCCTAAAAGCATAATCAAGTTAAGAATATGCTTTAAAGGAAGAACTAAAGGCTTTGAAGAGACTATTTCTTTTAGTTTAGCAAAAGCCACCAAAGACCCTGTAAATGTTACAGCTCCTATAAATAACCCTAACACAACTTCCACACTATGAATAGTATGTGCCACCCCAACCAAAGGAGAAGCAAAAGAATCCAAATAATTAACAAAAGCTATCAATACAGCAGCTAAACCCACAAAACTATGAAGCAATGCAATAAGCTCTGGCATTTCTGTCATTTTCACTCTAATAGCTAAAAACAAACCTATGATAGAGCCAGCAAAAACAGCTGATATTAAATAATTTCTGCTTTGTTCAAAATTAGAAAAATCAATTACAGAAATGGTAGCTAAAACTGCTATTATCATTCCTATGATACCGTAGATATTTCCTTTTTTAGCACTTTCTTGATGGCTAAGAGATTTTAGACTAAGGATAAATAAAATCCCTGAAACTATATAAGCACCTGTTACAAATCCACTCATTTTCTACCCCTTATCTTTGAAACATTTTTAAAGTTTTGTTAGTAACGAAAAATCCACCAACAATATTTATAGTAGCTATAAAAATAGCAATAGAAGCCACAATAATAGATAAACTACTACTACTAGACATCTGCACCAAGCCACCTAAAACAATAATACCAGAAATAGCATTTGTTACACTCATCAAAGGAGTATGTAAAGCAGGAGTAATATTCCAAATCACTTGATAGCCTACAAAACAAGAAAGCACAAATACTATAAAATGCGAAAGAAACTCACTAGGAGCAACAGAGCCTAAATATAAGGTTAAAGCCGAAACCACAACAAGAGCAACAAAACTAGAACTAATCATACTTTTTTTCTTTTCTTTAACAACAACTTCTTCTTTTGCTTCTCTTTTAGCAACCCTAGATACTTTAATAGGAGGAGGTGGAAAAGTAATTTCACCATTTTTTACGACAGTAGCACCTCGAATAACCTCATCATCAAAATCAATATTAATCTCACCATCTTTATTAGGAGTTAAGTCATCAAAAAGATGAGCGATATTTGAGCCATATAATTGACTAGCTTGTTCAGGAAGCCTAGCAGGTAAATCATAAAATCCTACAATGCTTACACCATATTCATTAGCAACTTCACCTTTAACAGTAAGCTCACAATTCCCGCCTTGCTCACTAGCTAAATCAACTATAACACTACCTTTTCTCATAGCTTGAACCATTTCTTTAGTGATTAATTTAGGAGCAGGTTTTCCTGGTATTAAAGCTGTAGTAATAATAATATCAACTTCTTTAGCTTGTTCTAAAAACAATGCCATTTCAGCTTCGATAAATTCCTTGCTCATAGTTTTAGCATATCCATTATCGCTATTGCCATCTTCTTCTATTTTAACTTCTAAAAACTCAGCATCCATACTCTCAACTTGTTCTCTAGCATCCCCCCTAGTATCAAAAGCACGAACAATAGCCCCCATATTATTAGCCGCCCCAATAGCAGAAAGCCCCGCTACACCAGCACCAATAATCAAAACTTTAGCAGGATTAATCTTACCAGCAGCCGTAATCTGACCACCCAAAAACCTACCAAAATAAGAGCTAGCTTCTACAACAGCCCTATATCCAGAGATATTAGACATAGAACTAAGAACATCCATCTTTTGAGCTCTTGATATTCGAGGAATAGAATCCATAGCAATTACACTTAGCTTCTTATCTGCATATTTCTTAAGCAAGTCCTCATTTTGACGAGGCCAAACCATAGAAACAAGAGTAGAGCCATCAGGAATTTTACTAAGCTCATCCTCACTAGGAGCATGAATTTTAATAAAAATCTCAGATTGTCTATAAACTTCATCTAATGAAACGACATTCACCCCCACATCTCTATAATTTTCATTAGAGAAATTAGCATTATTCCCCGCATCTGTTTCTATAAATAATTCATAACCAAACTTTACAAACTTTTTAGCTACATCAGGACTTATAGCGACTCTTGTATCATTATGGACTGTTTCTTTAATAATCCCTATTTGCATATTTTACCTCTTTATTATAAGCAAGAAATCTCTTGCAAAAATTAAAGCTGTATTGTATCTAACTAAGTTTAAATATCTCATTATTCTAAAAGGAACCTCTATTAATTCAAAATAAATAGAGGTTCCCTAAACTAGATTTATTTACCTAATGTAGCTAAAAATGTATTAAGTTTATCCAAATTATTAACATCAAAACCTTTTAATAATCCACTCATTACAGATGGGCTTGTTCTATCACCTTTTTGAAAAGGAGTAAGCTTAGATGAATACCACGATTTAGTTTGTCCCTTAATAGCTCTAGAGCTTGCCCCTTGCCCACTATCCCCATGACATGTAGCACAATTTCCTAAAAAAAATGACTTCGCATCAAAAGTGCTGACTACCTTAGATGTATCAACACTACAATCTTTAGTAGCATATATCCAAAACCCCTCTCCTACATTCATTTTTTTTAAATCCCCATCAGGATAAGTATGCCATTGCTTTTCACCATAAGAATACACAGAACCCATACATCCCTCACTAAATAAGCTTAAATTCTCTATCTTATCAGTAGCTCCAACCAAGCTCCAACCTTTTTTTACATCAAATACTTGAGCATTTAGTATTAATGTTCCTACTAAAAGTGCTAAGGTAATGTTTTTCATTTTATGAATCCTTTATTAATTTTTGTTTTAAGAAAAAGTATATCATTTTAAACTTTTGGCACTCTCATAAGTAAGTGAAAAATATGATATTACCTAATTATGTTATATTTTTAGAAGTTCCTTTAAGATGAAATTATTAAAATACTAAACATTTTTAAAAAATAACTTTAGAGTTTAATCTTGGAATATATTCTC
>JAJVLF010000137.1 GCA_029255845.1 Campylobacterota bacterium
TTTCATTAAGTATTTTTATATTTCATATTAGAAAATAAAAGACTATAAACAACCTTTTTAATGACAATTATGCAATAAAAGCTTAGTTTCATCACCTGACCCTAATTTTTTGATAATATCTTTGAATATTTTTTGTAGCCTCTCCCCACTTTGAATTTGCAACTCTTAATTGATGATTATTGAATGCTTCTTCATCAATAAACTCTTCATAAACATTGAATTTATTATGATTATTTTTATCTTGAGATACTTCAAACTTTATGCAACCAAGTTCTTTTTTTGTTAATTCATCGTGAATTAACAATCCACTTTTTACAGCTACTAAGCTATCACTAGGAACTATGATATATCCTCGTAATATAATTTTGCCCATTATTTATCTCTTTTTAATTATTTTATTCTACTTTACCTCGAAGCATTATCTTTTGATCAATAAATTTACTCGTAAATTCATCGCTATCTTTTCCATAAACTCTTATAAAAAATCTAGGGAAAACAGTATTAGTCAAAGTGAGCTTTATTTTATTCTCAGAAATATTCTCAAAAATAAAGTCTTCGCTAGTATTAGGCTTAGCTGATAAAATATCGAATTTAAGACTATTTTTAGTGGCATCGATTGTTTTGTATAGCATTATTTCTAAAGTATTTTTAGATGTCACTTTTGTATCAAAAATATATTTTGGAGCATCAAAAATAGCTACTTCTCCATTTGGATAATACTTAGGAATAAATAATCTTCCAGCAAAGTTTGTCCAACCATAAGTAAGACCACTTTCATGAGTCATGCCATGAGTGTGCATACTCTCGTGTTCTGTGTGTTCGTAAAGTTGGGTATTAAGCTTTCCATCTTCAATTAGTCTCAGATTGCCTTCCCAGATAGCTGCCCAGCTATCTGGTGATATTTCTCCTGTTGTAGAAAATGGAGGCACCCCAGCTCTTCCTGGTACCTTATAGTAGTATCTCATTACCTGAAAACCTGTAGCATTGTTTGGAGAAAGTGATGCAAAAAAACTTCTTGCAAAAAAGTCTTCTCTTTTGTCAGGAATTGGAGCAAACATATTTGCAGATTGACTATGAGGAACTGAGTATGTCATCCCTTTATAATCTTTCCCATTTACATAAGCATCTATTGAGTTAATCCCATCTACCCTATTATAAATATGATTCCATGTAGAAAATACTCTTGTATATACTTGTTGCTCAGATAAGTCGTCATAACCGTATTTTCTACCAACAGATGTGAGAGAATAAGGATTATCTAGTATTGTTGTAGGAGTGCATAGAACAATTTTAGCTAAGCCTGGCACATTTGCAAAACCACATTCTTCTCCTTTGCCCTCAAAGTAGATTTCCATATTATGCTGAGTGGCTGTATGAAAAATAGATATATTATCGCTATTAGAAAATTCTAGCACATTATTACTATAAGGCCCTATATTTTTATCAAATTTTAATCGCACAAAATGTTTAACATTATCGCTATCTATGTATGTCCCTATTAATGAACTCATAGTTCTAAATGAATCATTAATTAATAAAGTATCCCCATTTTCATTTTTGAGCCACACACTTGTCCCTCTCACTCTTTTGCTTTTAGTTAATGGTGTAAAAGTAGAAGATTTTACCTTTATATCAATATCACTAATCATATTTGGAGTCACAGATATATCTTGTTGTTGTCTTCTTGAAAGAAATACTTCAAAATAGTTTTTATACACTATAAGTGGCTCAGTATTCATTTGCAATGAAACACTATGATTTCCTATATTCAATCTAGGAAGGACATTATCAGCAATACTCCAATTAGTATCATCTTTTATGGTAGCTAGATATGACTTATCACTATCAATAATAATCTTAACACTATCCCCACTTTTATATGTATTTGGCAAATAACCATTCAGTGATGGTCTTGGGTCTTTAGTCCTAAATTTATTATGGACAACCCCATCATTTACTACTAAAATATTTACTTCTTGTAGAATATGTCCTCTAGCATTATCTCCTCTAATATTAAATGTGTAAGTTTGCGATGACAGTGTATTAGTCGGATATATATTACCATTATCATCTACTCTAAATGGCGCAACTTCTTCTATACTATAGGTAATCTTTGTCTTTTTAATATCTTCCATTTCTACTTGTAGTATTTTACTTTGTGCATTATGCCATTTATCTATAGTAGCATCAAAATCATCGCTGACCACATAAGGCTTATCAGAAACTGCCCCATATATTTCTACTTCTCTTAAGTGAAGAAAGGTTTCACTTTTAATAAGAATATATTTACCTAATGATGCATTTGTATAATTTTGCCATTCTTGAATATCTCCAGCATGATATGAGTGTAATGCTCTTGTATTTATGTTCCCATCATAAGGCACATTAGATATATACAACCTTGCATTATTTAGTCTTACACTATTAGCTCCAGTTAAATTATATACCTTAATACTATCAATGATAGTATTTGGTGGTAGCTCTATTTGCAACCAACTATTTTTTGCACCAGGTATAGTGTGATTAACGGTATCATAATCACCATCAATAGCATTACTTGGTGGTTGATAATACTGTCCTTTAGCTGATTGAGTTGCTTTACCATAAATACGAGCAACATTTTCTAATGCCCTTACTTTTATATCAAAAGGCTTCAAAGACACAGTTTTCTCTACATTAGTAGCTGATATTATAATATTTTTATATTCTAGAGTAGCCACAGGAACTCCTTCTAGTTTTCCAGTAGCTTCATCAAACTCCAACCAATTTGGTTTATTTAAAATACTAAATTCTAAAGAATCTTGATTTACAGTAGGAGTAAAAGAGTATTTAAGCTTTAAATTAGGGGTTAAAATAATAGTAGTATCAGGTATTCCTGAAATTGTTAAGTTATCATCAGAATGTATCAAATTTGCATCCCCTATACTAATAAATAAATCACTATTATTAGCTTCTACACTAAGCTTAACATCTTTTAATGTATCACCAGCTTTTTTAAACCCATCAAATTCGCTAGTATTATATAAAGGTCTCCATTTTCTTTTTTGAGTATAATTCCACAATCTAATACCCTTCTCCCCATCTTCTCTAAATAAAAAAAATTCACCGCCCTTACCCCAAAAATACCAAACAATAGATATAGTCTTATTTTCTATTATTTGCAACAAAGACAATACAGAATTCCTCGTGCCTACTTCTTCACCCCCATTTACAATATTACCAAAACTTATTGTTTTATTTAACTTATCTATCATTAAATTATCAAAATGATTTTCCGCCAACTCAAAGCCATCATATCCGCTAGTATTAGATATAGGTTGCCATTTTCTTTGCGATGTATAGTGCCACACTTGGTATGTTTTATCATCTATTTCTTTTACTAAAAATGCTTTATTATCTTTTACAAAAAAGAAATACTGTAGCTTGGACTTCGTATTTGCTATGATTTCTAATAAGTCATTTGTTGTTTTTAGTGCATATAATGTAGATGTTAAAATTAAATATATTGTTAGAATCTGTATTAGTTTATTTATGAAAATAATTTTTCTTTTTTGTTGATTTAAGTTTAGATGAACTTACTTATTAAATCGACTTTTGTGTTGATTTTATTTGTTTTTGTAAATATATTAAGGCTCTTTTTTTAAAAAGTTTTTTGCTAATTTAAGGGTCAGGCGTTGAAAATGCACTATTATCTCATTATAAAGTCCCTTATTATAGAATAATATAATTATATTTGGTGGATTTTCAACGCCTGACCCTTAATTTTATTTTAGTAGTTTTCTTAAGGGAGATATTTTAAATTTAGATAAATTTAGGCTAGGTTTAAGGGAAGTTTAAGGTGGCAACTGACCCTTAAATTAGTAGCAAGAAAAACCACTTAATATATGGTTTTTTATTTGCCAAATGTAGATGTCCACTG
>JAJVLF010000138.1 GCA_029255845.1 Campylobacterota bacterium
TATGATTTGAACAAAATAATCACTTTCTAATGCCTTCTATCACCCTATCTTATGCACTTCTAATTTGCATTGGTCTCATTATTATATTTAAAAAAGGATATTTATGGATTCAAGTGAGTTAGAATTAAATAATGGTAGCATAAAGAAAAGCAAAACTCCCGCGAGATTAGACTTTATTCAAAGTGCTAGTGGGTTGTTTTTAGCTACCTTTATGATAGGGCATATGTTTTTTGTTTCTACTATTTTAATTAGTGAAAATGCTATGTATCAGATTACTAAGCTTTTTGAAGCTAGTTTTCTTATTGAAGGTGGAGAGCCTTTGATTGTTACTGGGATTGGGATTTTTGTTATTGTTGTTTTGGTGGTTCATGCTTTTATTGCTATGAGGAAATTTCCTCATAGTTTTGCAGAGTATAAAAAATATAGGCAACATATGGGAAATATCAAGCATTCAGATACTAATAAATGGTTTGTGCAAATCATTACTGGTTTTGCTATGTTTTTTTTGGCTTCTGTGCATTTGTATATTATCGTTACTCAGCCTGAGAATATTGGTCCTTTTGCTTCGGCGGATAGGGTTTGGACTGACTTGATGTGGCCTTTGTATTTATTTCTTTTAGTTGCTGTTGAGCTTCATTTATCTTTGGGGCTTTATAGGCTAGCTATTAAATGGGGATGGTTTGATGGGGATAATCCTAGAGAGAGGCGACAGCTATTATTAAAAGTAAAAACTGTTATGACTGTGTTTTTTTTAACTTTGGGCATATTGACTTTGCTGGCTTATATGAAGATAGGATATGAGCATAAAGATAATTATGGTGAAAAATATATTCCTAATAAAGGGAGCGAAAAATGAAAATAAATTATTGTGATTCTCTTATAATAGGTGGTGGTTTAGCAGGATTAAGAGTTGCTATTGATTGTGCGGATAAAGGGCTAGAGGCTATCGTTTTATCGCTAGTTCCTGCAAAAAGGTCGCATTCATCAGCTGCTCAAGGAGGAATGCAGGCTTCATTATCAAATAATGTAAAAGGCGAGGGAGATAATGAAGATGTGCATTTTGAAGATACCGTAAAAGGAAGTGATTGGGGATGTGATCAAGAGGTAGCGAGGATGTTTGTGCAAACTGCACCTAAAGCAGTCCGAGAGCTTGCTTCTTGGGGTGTGCCGTGGAATAGAGTCCGAGCTGGTAAAAAAGAAGTGATGATTAATGAAGAAAAAGTTACCATAGAAGAAGGTGAAGAAAAAGAAGGTCTTATAAATGCAAGGGATTTTGGAGGCACTAAGAAATGGAGAACTTGCTATAGCTCTGACGCTACAGGTCATGTAATGCTTTATTCGGTAGCAAATGAAGCTATAAAAAGAAATGTGATTGTTAAAGATAGAAAAGAAGCTATTTCATTAATCTATAATAATGGAGTATGTTATGGGGCTATTGTGATGGATTTGATTACTGGGGAGCTTGAGGCTTATGTGGCTAAGGGGACTTTGGTCGCTACTGGAGGATATGGGAGATTATACAGACAAACTACAAATGCCATAATATGCCAAGGAATAGGTCAAGCGATAGCCTTAGAGACAGGCATTGTAAAACTAGGAAATATGGAAGCTGTGCAATTTCATCCTACTCCGATTGTGCCTTCTGGGATACTTCTTACTGAGGGTTGCCGTGGAGATGGTGGTGTTTTACGAGATAAAGATGGATATAGATTTATGCCAGATTATGAACCTGAGAAAAAAGATTTAGCTTCAAGAGATGTGGTAAGCAGAAGAATGATAGAGCATATTCGAGCTGGTAAAGGAGTGCAGTCTGCTTATGGAGAGCATTTATGGTTGGATATTTCTATTTTAGGAAGAGAGCATATTGAAAAAAATCTTAGAGATATTCAAGATATTTGTAAATCATTTAATAATATAGACCCTGCCGATAAGGGAGTATATGCACCAGTGAGACCAATGCAACATTACTCAATGGGAGGAATTAGAACTGATAAAAAAGGTCATTCTGCTTTACAAGGATTATTTTCTTGTGGAGAAGCTGCTTGTTGGGATTTGCATGGATTTAATAGATTAGGTGGTAATTCTGTGGCGGAAACTGTTGTCTCTGGTATGATAGTTGGAGATTATTTTAGTGATTATTGTGCAAATAATAGCATTAATGTATCTAGTGATGTGATAGAAAAAGAATTAAAAAAACAAGATGATTATATAAAATCACTACTTGAAAATGATGGAAATGAAGATATATATAAAATAGAAGAAGAAATGAAAGACATTATGGATGATAATGTGGGAATATTTAGACATGAAGAGAGTTTGCAAGAGGCTGTGAATAAGCTTGAAGAATTATTAAAAAAATCTAAAAATATTTCTATTAAACATAAATATAGAAACTCAAACCCTGAATTAGAGTCTGCTTATAGAACCCCTAAAATGCTAAAACTTGCCCTTTGTGTGGCATTAGGTGCATTAGAGCGAAAAGAGAGTAGAGGGGCTCATACTAGAGAGGATTATCCTAAAAGGGATGATAAAAATTGGTTAAAAAGAACTTTAGCTAGTTGGGAAAATGAAAATGACACTATGCCAAAGCTTGAATATGAAGACTTAGATATCCAAAAAATGGAATTGCCTCCAGGGTTTAGAGGATACGGTAAAAAGGGCAATATAGTAGAAAATGAGCAAAGCCAAACGAGATTAGATGAAGTAGAAAAAGTAAAAGAAGAAGTTATAGCTAAGGGTGGAGATAGATTTGATATTCAAGATAAGCTAATGTCTTATGAATTGCAAGATAAATATAAAACAAAAAATGAAAGAATTAAAGTAGGAGATAAATAATGAGAACATTAAAATTTAAAATTTTTAGATTTAATCCTAGAATAGACAAAAAAGCCACTTTTGATAATTATGAAATAGAAGAGAGCGATAGTATGACATTATTTATAGCATTAAATAAAATAAGAGAAACATTATCAAAAGATTTAAGCTATGATTTCGTATGCCGTGCAGGAATATGTGGCTCTTGTGGGATGATGGTAAATGGAAAACCACAGCTAGCTTGCAAAACTCTTACTGGTGCTTATGAAAATGGAGAAATCACTCTAGCCCCTATGCCGACATTTGAAATAATAAAAGATTTATCCGTAAATACAGGTAAATGGATGAATGGAATGAGTAAAAAAGTAGAAAGCTGGGTGCATACAAATGAAAAAACAGACATTTCAAGACTAGAAAAAAGAGTCTCACAAGATGTGTCAAATGAAGTATTTGAGCTAGATAGATGTATAGAATGCGGAATATGCCTAGCATCGTGTGGAACAAAAATAATGAGAGATGATTTCATAGGAGCAGTAGGACTAAATAGAGTAACAAGATTTCACACAGACCCTCACGATGAAAGAAGCCTTGAAGATTATTATGAATTAGTAGGTGATGATAACGGGATATTTGGATGTATGTCATTAATGGGATGTGAGGATAATTGCCCTAAGAACTTGCCTTTGCAGACTAAGATTGCTTATATGAGGAGAAAGTTGGTTTCTGTTTAGATTAGATAAAAATACATCTCACTCCCTTTAATCTTATAACACACTTTTTGTATTATAATAGCAAGTATGCTATAAATAAGGGATTGATATGACTGCGATACAATCTACAAAAATAAGAACAAATGTTTATTTAGATGCTGATATGAAAGAACAAGCTAAAAATATATTTAAAAAATATGGTGTTAGTTTAAGTATAAGTCTGGAGTATGTGGGTTTTAGTGATGGAGTTATGTTTTATCGAAGTAGGGTAAGTTTTTAGTAAATAGTAAATCTCTGACCCTCATTTTTT
>JAJVLF010000139.1 GCA_029255845.1 Campylobacterota bacterium
TATCTGCCATCAAAGAAATAGAACCAAGAATAGCCCATATAAAAAAATCCTTAGATGTATCAGTGATGGGATGTGCAGTAAATGCCATAGGAGAAGGAAAGCATAGTGATGTAGCTATAGCCTTTGGTAAAAAAAGTGGTCTTATTATGGTCAAAGGCGAAATAATTGCTAGATTGCCTGAAAAAGAATTGGTAGATAGATTTGTTAGTGAGATAGAGAATTTTTAAATATTTTAGGGAACCTCTATTAATTCAAATAATTTAGATAATGTTAGATTTTAGTCTTAGAGTTATTTTTATAAAATACGGTGTAGCCGTAGCTACATCTATTTTATAAAAATTGCTATAAGGCTAAAATATAATATTAGCTATTTATTTTGAATTAATAGAGGTTCCCTTAATAATAACGGACAAATGCCCGTTATTAATTAATTGAACTAAAGAGCTTCTGTATCTTCTTCGCCAGTTCTTATTCTTATAGTTTTTAAAACATCTAAAACAAATATTTTTCCATCGCCTACTTTATCTGTATGAGCTTTGTCTTTTATTATTTCTATAGCTTGTTTTAAAAATTCTTCATTACTTACTACGATTTCTATTTTAACCTTAGGAACAAATTCAACTTGATATGAAACACCTCGATAAACTTCTTGATGTCCTTGTTGTTTCCCGTATCCTTTTACTTCAGATACTGTCATTCCTTCTATGCCTGCTTCAGCTAGAGCATCTTTTATTGCTTCTAGCTTTGCTGGTTTTATTATTGCTTCTATTTTTTTCATATTTTTCCTTTTTATAGATTTATTGCATTTTCGCCATGAGTGCTTTCATCAAGACCTTCACTTTCATCATCTTCACTTACTCTAGCACCACCACCTAAGAATGAAGCTATATAAAAGACAATAGCCGTTCCTACCGCACTATAAACTATAGTTAATAATATAGCTTGAATTTGTGAAACTAATTGAGAACCCATATTATAATCATCGGCCATTAAATAAGGTGCGATAAATATAGCAGTAGCTATACTTCCCCAAATACCAACAGTCCCATGAACCCAAAAAGCATCTAATGAATCATCTACTTTAAATAAGTTTTTAAGTTTATTAACAGAAATAAATCCAACAAAACCACCAACAAGACCAATAATCATAGCACCATCAACACCAGCACTTCCCGCAGCAGGAGTAATAGCAACTAATCCAGCAACAGCACCAGAAGCACCACCTATTAAAGTAGGAGTTTTATACATAATATTTTCTGCTAATAACCAAGCAATAGCACCTGCAGCAGCAGCAACATTTGTTATTAAGAAAGCATTACTTGCTACACCATCAGAAGCTAATTGTGATCCCGCATTAAATCCAAACCAACCAAACCATAATAAAACAGCTCCTAGCACAGCTAAGATAGGAGAAAATGGTTTAACACCAGCATCAGCTTTAGCTCTTTTACCTAATATCAAAGCAGCCACAAGCCCAGCAACACCCGCATTAATATGAACAACAGTCCCTCCAGCAAAATCCATCTCACCAAAATTCAGAGTTTCTCCTCCACCCCAAGCCCAATGAGTAATAGGTGCATAAACTACCAAAATCCAAAGAGCAGAAAATATACAAAAAGTAGAGAACTTAACTCTCTCAATCATAGACCCACTAGCAATAGCCACAGCAATAGCAGCAAATGTCCCTTGAAAAGCAACAAATAATAACTCAGGAATACTTCCAGATAAAGTCTTATCAGTTATCCCATTAAGCATTATCTTCCCAGTTCCAATAAAATCTCCTTCGCCAAAAGCAATAGAGTATCCAGCAATAACCCAAACCAATGTCCCTATAGCAAAAGCAACAAAGCTCATCCCCATAGTATTAAGCACATTTTTTCTTTTCGTCATTCCCCCATAAAATAGAGCAAGACCAGCAGGTGTCATAAGCATAACAAAAGCAGTAGCCACTAACATCCAAGCCGTATTTCCAGTATCTAACATTTTTTAATTCTCCTTGTTTTTTTAGATGAGAGCATTATACTTATATTTTTTGATTAATGTTGTTATTGGATTGCTTAATTTTTAAGCAGTTTTGTGGGAAAGTGTTCATTATGTGTATAGTTTACTTATAAGAATTTTTTCTATGATGAAAACTTGTTATTACTATTAACACTTTTTCATTTTCAACAATATAAAAAAGCCTATAGCTTCCAACTTTATATCTATAATATCCCTCAAAATTACCCTTTAATTTTTTAATATTGATACCAAAAAATGGATTTGATTTTAATTGAGGATATACATTATTAAATATTTTATTATATATCTTTTTTTGATTTTATAAAGTTTTTAGTTTCTGCTATTTGAAAGTTATACAATCATATAGTCCCCATTTTTAACCTCTTTTATGCCTACCTCTAAATTTTTAACCAATGTTTTATCATTTAGTATTTCTTTCATTTCATTATCATCAATATATTGAGATGATGTAAGATACTGCATTGTAGCAAATTCAATAAAGTTTGATATATTTCTTTTTTGTCCATCTGATGCTAATTTTATCATTTGGTAAGTTGAGTCATCAACTCTCATCGTTACAGTTTTCATTGCTTTCCTTATTAAGTATTTACTACTATTGTATTCAATTTTATTCAAAAAATCAATAGACAGCTAAAAAATGTAGTTGTGTTGATTATTATTTTGTATCAAGTTTGCTTATAAATGCATTACTCCTCTAAATAGCTTAGCAACTTTATTGAAAAATAAAAATAAGGCTAAGTAATATCAAAAAATACCTTATAAACATCTTTAGTTTTTTCACCTGTAATTTTTGATATTAGTTTGGATTTTTCTTTATTAGATATGTTTAAACTCAATATATCATCTGTGTTTATTTGTTTTTTATTTAGTTGTGAGGAAGAGGCGGATATTATTACTACCCATTCTCCTTTGATATTTGTATTTTCTAGCTTTTCTAGCACATTTTGAGAAGCACCCTTAAAGGATATTTGATTTAATTTTGTTAATTCTTTTATGGCAAATATTTCTCTTAGTGGGTCTTTTTTAGATATATTGCTTATTAAATCTATTATTCTATGTGGGGATTCGTATATTATGCTTGGGTAGAGGTTATTTAGTAAGGTTTCTATTTCTTCTAGTCTTTTTTTACCTTTGTTTATTAAAAAACCAAGAAATAAAAACTTGCTTTCATGAAATCCACTCATAGCATAGGCATTTACAAAGGCATTGCTTCCTCCTATAAAATCGTATTTTATATCATTTGTGATACAATAATCCACTAGCAAAGCACCAGGGTCACTTATACAGGGAGAACCTGCATCGCTTATATATACTATCTCTTGATTAAAAAAGCTTTTTTCTACTTTTTTTAAAAAAGTATATTCATTATGAGCATGGATTGCGATGAATTTTTTATCATTTAGGGGGATGTTGTTTTTCTCAGAAAGTAATCTAAGTAGTTTTTTTGAATTTCTAGTATCTTCACAGAGAATAATCTCTGCATTTTGAAGAGCTAAGAGGCAACGATATGAAATATCGTCTAAATTGCCAATAGGCACACTTACTAAAGTAAGCAATGTTTTACATATTGTATTTTTTCTTAAATTTATCTACTCTACCAGCTCTATCAACTAGCTTAGCTTCACCTGTAAAAAATGGATGGCATTTATTACAAATATCTAATCTCATAGAAGTCTCATTTGACATAATAGTGAATTTATTTCCACAAACACAATTTACTTCGCATTCATTATTGTCTGGGTGTATTTCTTTTTGCATATTTTTTCTTTATTTATAATTTTCAATAGGAATTGTTTCTTTATACATGGTGGCTCGAGGCGGAATCGAACCACCGACACAAAGATTTTCAGTCTTCTGCTCTACCGACTGAGCTATCAAGCCACTTTTAAAAAGTGAAATTATACAAAATTATTATTTAATAAAACTTAAAAGAAGATACAATAATACAAATAACCAACTTTTAAGAGATCAATGTAAATTATAAATGTCTAAGATAGGGCGATAGAAGGCATTAGAAAGTGATTATTTTGTTCTAAATGTAATACAATCAATAAAGCAAGTTTTCTATAAAATATAAATGGAGTTGTAAAATGGAGCTGATAGATAAACCATAAAATTATGGTATAATGTCTTCATATTGCGATAAAGGGAACTAATGGAAGAAAAATCATTAAAGCTAAATCAAGAAACAATGGATGTTTTAGTGGCGAATGTAATACCAACTACAAAATACTTTGAAAGTCAATTTAAACATATGCAATATCAAATCAATGAAATAAAAGACAATCAAAAAGATTTTGAGAATAGAGTTGATAAGAGGTTTGAGCAAGTTGATAAGAGGTTTGAGCAAGTTGATAAGAGGTTTGAGAAAGTTGATAATGATATAAAAAACTTAACAAATGAAGTTAGAAAAATATCAGATAATGTCCTTAGTCTATCGAAAACAATGGAGGTTACTATTCGTGACCACATAATAAATAGAGACAGGCATTATGATAATAAATTTAATAATCTTAGAATATTTAATGTTGCTATGGTAATAGGTGTAAGCGGTATTGCTTTAAAACTTGTTAATGTTATCTAGGGGAACCATCTACTAAGTCAATATCTCCACCTTTACT
Organism: Campylobacterota bacterium; assembly: GCA_029255845.1. Taxonomy (GTDB): domain Bacteria; phylum Campylobacterota; class Campylobacteria; order Campylobacterales; family JAJVLF01; genus JAJVLF01. The sequence goes on from JAJVLF010000139.1 coordinate 4,644, forward strand.
ATTATTATTTACTCTACTTCCAAAAAGAAAAATTTTTCCTTCATTAAATATAGTATAAAAATTATTCTTTATGCTATTAAGTTCGTATGTTGTTAATCTATTATTAAAATTGCTTTCTATTTGGCTTTGTTGGTATTATTCATTAATATTTTGTAGTCTTAAAGAGCAAAATAAGGTTAAAACCTCATGTCCGAATGTTTGGGTGTATATTGGGGAATAAATACTTTTTGTAATTAATGAGTTGAAGTATTTACATCACTCCACAAAAGTGAAGTGAGTAAATTTAATATTCCTTAAGCTGGACAGCCAGGAAGTTTAACTACCGAACAACCACCGATTGATGATGCTCCTGTTTGAGGGGCACCACTATTTGGATTATTTGGAGTAGCATCAGTGCTTCCTTTAGTTCCAGGAAGGTTTACACCAGCATTGCCACCACCACCATCGCCACCACCACCACAAGAGATGATAGATAAAGATAGTAATAAAGCAAAAAATAAATTAATCATTTTTGTCATTTTTTTTTCCTTATTTTATTTATAAAAGATTAAGAGAGCTAAAAGCCCTCTTAAAAATTATCTTTTAGCAAAACTTACATTGCTACCAGTAATAGTTCCTTTTACATATAATGCTTTAGAAAACATAAATGTTCCATTATCATTAGCATTAGATAATTTAAATGTTCGACCAGCTTTATCAACAAGAACCCATCCATACTTACCTTTTGCATCAGCAGTTCCAGCAGTTCCAGTTAATTTAACCATATACCAAGGATTTTTATCTTCAACCTTAATATCTGTTACTTCGCCCCATTTAAATGCACTTACATCTGTAGAATCTTTAGCATTTAATTGATACATAGTTTCACCTCGAGTATAAACCCAATCAAAAGCTCCATCTATGTCTTTAAAGTCATGTCTAGAAAACATTCCATCAACTACATAAGAACCATGAGCAACTAAACTATCTTCTAAAGTAGAACCACCTTCACCCATTTTTCTAGTGAAGTTAAATCTTTGTCTGTTATCAGCCATATCTACACCTAAAACCTCTACTTGGTAGATACCAGCATTTCCAACCTGAGCAACATATTTGCCATCAGTATAAACAGCTTTAATAACACCATGGTCATTAATATCAGAAACTGTAACTAAAGTTTTTACAGTATCAAGATTTTTATCTGTTACTTCAACAGTAATTGTTCCATTTGCTGCAACAACACCACTATCTAATACCATTGGTTTATCTAAATCAATAGCATCAAAAGTAATTTTGTGAGTTGAAGAAAAAGGAACTTTATTATCTTTTTTATCTTTATTAGTAGAGCTAACTGTAATAGTTAAATCTCCAGCTTTATCAGCTGATACTATATAGTATGCTCCATCTGCTGGGATAGTTGTTTTAATAGCATCATCTAAACCACCAAGAACATTATCATATAAGTTAGTTTCTAAATCA
>JAJVLF010000014.1 GCA_029255845.1 Campylobacterota bacterium
ACAGGCTATACCAGACCCTAAATTTTATTTGTATTTTTTTGATGTTGTATCATTTTTTTGGTGTATTTTCAACGCCTGACCCTTAAATTAAATTCATAATAAAAGGGTCAGTTGCCACCTTAAACTTCCCTTAAATCTAGCCTAAATTTATCTAAATTTAAAATATCTCCCTTAAGAAAACTACTAAAAACAAGCATAAATATACCCATATTTAAAATAATCCACCAATTAATAGTCTAATACATTTAAGCAGATAATCCTATTTCTTTTTTTCTATTTCTCTTATTTTTACTCCTTATATTTTGTTTATCTTCTTTTTCTACATCATTTTTTTGCTCAACTTTTTTCTCAATTTGTTGCTCAACTTTATTATGACAAATAGTATCTATTTTATTATTGTTATTATCTGTATTATCATTATTATCTTCTACAACATCTAGACTATCACTTTCTTTTGTTTCTATCCCACAATCAGTCATATACCTATCTTCACTATACTCTACTTCTTGTTTATACAAAGAAAAAGCAACAACAATAAGTTTTCTCATTACAGCCACTTGAGCTAGAGTAGTATGCTTACCATTATCTTTTAATCTTTCATAAAATACTTTCATTTTATCATTATGTCTAATAGCTACCATAGCAATGACACAAGGTCTAATTTTACCCACTTCATCCCCTTTGTTAGGATTTAAATTAATGCCTACTATATCTTTTCTCTTATATTTCATCACGAATATCTATTTCTAAAAAATCAATATCTTAATGTTCCTTTAAGTTTAGATATTTTTTCTTGCCTCTCTATTTTTTTAAGAATGTCAGATATCATATTTTCATACTTGTTTGATATAAAATAACCTATATCTTGATGTTTTCTTTTATCAACAATCTTATATGCACTATTTTCTTTTAATATGCTAGGTTTAGTGTGTATATCTGTTATGCCATATTCTATCATTATTAATATCCTGTATTTATATATGATGTATTATATATGTGATTTGATATCTTTTTAAGCTAAAACTAAGGTATATAATCTCATTTTAATATTAACTAAAGGTAAATCTTATCTATATTTAAGTTACTGCAAAGTTTATATTAAGCCTATATAAAGCTACTCTAAAGCTATTTTTAATTTTTTTTTAATTTTTTTTTAATTTTTTTTTAAGTTAAACGATTTACTATTTGAGCAACGAAAAGGAACTCGAAAAAAATTTAACGATAAAAGGAATTATCCATGAGCTTTACACTAGCAACAAATGTAGCAGCATTAAATGCACAAACTAACACGGCTATTACTCAAAGGGGTCTTAGGAACTCTTTGGAGAAACTTAGCTCAGGCTATAAAATCAATAAGGCAGCAGATGATGCATCTGGTATGGCGATTGCGGATTCTTTAAGATCTCAAGAAAAATCATTAGGTCAGGCGGTTAGAAATGCAAACGATGCAATAGGAATCATCCAAATAGCAGATAAAGCTATGGATGAACAAATAAAAATACTTGATACCATCAAGGTAAAAGCGGTTCAAGCAGCACAAGATGGTCAAACATTCACATCAAGATCTGCCCTCCAAGCAGATATCTCAAGATTAATGGAAGAGCTTGATAATATATCAGCTACAACCACATATAACGGTAAATCTCTTCTTGCTGGTGGATTTTCAAATGCTGAATTTCAGATAGGTGCTTATTCTCATACGACTGTTAAGGCATCTATAGGACCAACATCTTCTGATAAAATAGGTCAAACTAGATTTGAAACTGGGAAAAATATAAAAGAAGGAGCTGAAACTACCCTTGTTTTTAAAGCAGTTAATGGAAAAGATGATGTTACATTAGAATCAGTAATTATCTCCCATAGTGTAGGAACAGGATTAGGAGCTTTAACAGAAGTAATTAATAAAAATTCTAATGAATTGCAAGTTAGAGCTTCTTGGACTGTAGAATCTACAGGCTCAAAGCCAATAGATGGTGGAAAAACAGGAGAAGCAAAGAAAAAAATAGAGGACTTAATTATAAATGGTATACGTCTTGGAAGCATTAATGACGTCAAGCCAAATGATTCGGATGGTAAAATAGTGGCATCTATTAATAATTTAACTGATCAAACAGGAGTCAAAGCTAGTACAGATGCTAGAGGTCATTTACAGTTGAATAGTGTTGATGGTAGAGGTATTCAGATTAAGGCTAAAGCTGGATTTGAGCTACTTGGTATAGATGGAGGGGATAATAAAACCCATACTAATTATGGAAGATTAACATTAACTAGAAATGGTGCTAGAGATATTGTTGTCGAAGAAGCAGGAGCAACAGAAAACTACAAAGGAATAGCACAAAAAATTGGTTTTGGTAAATTAGTAGGAGATGAGGATGGCAGAGCTGCTGAAACTATAATAAACCTAAGATCAGCTAAAGGCTCTTTAGATAAAGACCAAGCATCAGCTATAGGGGCACATACAAATATTAACTCTCTTTTATATAAGCAAACAAGAGTTGAGATTACAGGTGAATCAAGGTCCACTGGCTTACCAGCAGGTGTTACCACAAATAATGGGGCACAAGTAGTTATGGATATAGCAGATACTGCTATTAGAAATCTTAATAAAGTTAGATCAGATTTAGGTTCGGTTCAAATAGAGCTAGAAGCGACAGTAAATAGCATTTCTGTTACTAGAACAAATATAAAATTTGCTGAATCACAAATAAGAGATACAGACTTTGCTACTGAAACTAGCAATTTTAAAAGAGGTAATATATTAGCACAAGCTGGAAGTTTTGCCATAGTGCAAGCTAGCACATTGCAACAAAATGTCCAAAGATTATTGCAATAATACAATCTTTCATCATCAAGAAATATCACTTATTTCTTGATGATAATTTCTAATTAATTATAGGTTCCCTATAGTAGTAATAGAAGTAAAACTATTATTGTCTTCTCTTTTTATTAAATAAACATCAATATCTTTTAAATTATTCACTATCTTCATACTTTCTTTTTCACTCATAAGCATAAAAGCTGTCGCTAGGGCATCTGCAAACATAGTGCTTTTTGCTATAACTGATACACTTACTATATTTGTTTTAATTTTTTCTTTGCTTTTTGGATTAATTATATGTCCGTATTTTTCATTTTCTATTTGGATATAATTTCTATAATTTCCACTTGTTGCTATTGCTTTATCTTGTAATTCTATAGAAGTAAATACTTTATTTTTAATATCTGTTAAATCAGGAGAATGTATGCCAACTCTCCATTTTTCATCATTATGCTTAATCCCTCGGACATATATTTCCCCACCTATTTCCACAAAATATGATTTTATTCCATTTATATTTAATATCTTGCTTATTTCATCTACTCCATAGCCCTTGGCTATAGAAGATAAATCTATTTTCATTTTAGGATTTTCTTTATATATGATATTTGGAGATTTTATTTTTATCTTTGAAAAATCAACCAAACTTAAGGCATTATCTATCTCATCCTCACTAGGCTCTTTTCTAGCATTTTTATCTTTCTCAAAACCCCATAATATAATCAAAGGATAAATACTCCCATCCCACAAACCATCCGTTATCTTATGTATTTTTTTTGCTTCCACTATCACTTGAAAAAAATCACTAGATACTTTAAACTCTTTACTTGAATTAAATTCATTAAATAGAGATATTTCACTATCATTTATATAAGTAGACATAGACTGATTAATCGCTTTCAATCTATTCTTTATAGTTAAATGGATATTTTCTTCATCTTTATACCTAGGAATATATGCCTTAATAGAATAAGTAGTCCCCATAGTCTCCCCACTCATATACACAGGAGTATCTTGCATATACCAGTATATAATAACAGGAGTAAAAAATAAAATTAACTTTAAATACCTAATCAATATCACAGACATCCTAGCACCTTTTTATAAATTAGGGAATCTCTATTTATTTTGAATTAATAGAGGTTCTATACTTTATCCGTGCTAGTTTATAATATATGACACTCTAATGTCAAGATTACATAAAGTTTTCTAGCAATTCTAACCCAAAAAACAAATTCACCAAAATTCATCAACAAACATAAAAGTATTTCAAAAAGCCTTCTCTATATAGCTTCTAGTGAAGCGACTACCATCAAACATCATATAATATATACAACAAATACAACACATAGAAGGATTATAACAATATGAAACAATTAAATATTTTTGATTTCTTAAAAGAATCATTAATTAACAATATATCAAATATAGAAGATACTAGAAAGCAGAGATCAAATTTAGTGTATAGCTTACAAGATATAGTATTATCTGCCTTTAGTATATTTTATTTCCAAAATAAATCATGGCTATTTTGCAAGCTGAGACAGATAAAAAAATAGAAAGAAGTAGTGATGTATTAAATAAAGAACTGCAAAAAACTATGGATACACAAAAATAAAAAATAAAAAAACAAAAGAGTTAAAAGAAATGATATTTGGCATAGGCACTGATATTGAGTGGGAGTCATTAGATTATCATTTAAATATAGGAAATATGTCGAAATAATCAACTCAAAAGGTAGCTTAATTTTATAAAGCCGATATATTTAAAAAAAATATTATATAATAGTAGAATTATCGTATTAACTAAAGGAACAAAATGAAAAAATTATTAATATCTATGGCTGTTATTGCTTTTTTAGTAGCTTGTGGGGGAAGTGGTGACTCAGGTGGTAATGCAAATAATCCTCCATCAAATAATGGCAATCAAAATGAAGCTAAAAATGGGAAAGACTCTTGTATAAATCCTGTAGCAGATGATGGCTCATCACCAGCACCATTGCCTGGTTGTAAATAAATATAATAGTATATAAAAAATATTAAAGTATTTATATAATTCTGATTTGCCCTATTCTAATATTTAGAGGCTCTCTTTATCATCATTAAGTCTTGGCTTAATGATAGATTGTGAGAAAAAAGATTCAGACACATTAATCACTTTACTGATAATTTTATACCAATTCCTGTTCTCTGTAGCCTACATTATTTTTTATAATTCTATAAAACCCCTAAATAAATAATCTATAAAATACCTTTCTGTTAAATATTTATTTAAGTTTAAAATGACATAATTTATCTATGGATAAAAATTATCCAATACAAAATTTAATCCAATAGGATTTATAAAGGAAATAGATATGAAAACTATCACAACAACAGCGGGTCAGCCAGTAAGTAATCATCAGGATTCTCTTACTATCGGTAAAAATGGGGCCATCTTAATGCAAGATTATGTATTGATGGAAAAATTAGCTCATCAAAATAGAGAAAGAATACCAGAAAGAACTATGCATGCGAAAGGAAGTGGAGCGCATGGAACTCTTACTATTACAAAGGATATTACAAAATATACAAAGGCAGATATATTTAGTGAGGTAGGTAAAGAGACTCCTATGTTTTTAAGATTTTCTACAGTGGCGGGAGAAAGAGGAGCTGCAGATGCTGAGCGAGATGTGAGAGGTTTTGCTATGAAATTTTATACGAAGCAAGGAAATTGGGATTTGGTCGGTAATAACACTCCTATATTTTTTGTAGCTGACCCATATAAATTTCCAGATTTTGCACATACTCAAAAAAGAGACCCTAAAACTAATATGAGAAGTCCTACTGCTATGTGGGATTTTTGGTCTTTAACTCCTGAGAGTATTCATCAAATTACTATTTTATTTTCTGATAGAGGATTGCCTATTAGTTATCGTCATATGCATGGGTTTGGCTCACATACATATAGTTTAATCAATAAAGATGGCAAAAGAGTTTGGGTGAAATTTCACTTTATTACCAAACAAGGTATAAAGAATATGACAAATGAAGAAGGGAATAAAATTATAGCAAATGATAGAGAAAGCTCTCAAAAAGATTTATATAATGCCATAGAAAATGAAGATTATCCAAAATGGGATATGAAAATACAAGTTATGAATGAAAGTGAAGCTGATAATCACAAAGATAATCCATTTGATTTAACTAAAGTTTGGTCTAAAAAAAAGTATCCACTTATAGATGTAGGGACATTTGAGCTTAATAAAAATCCAAATAATTATCATAATGAAGTAGAGCAATCTACATTTTCTCCATCTAATATAGTGCCAGGAATTGGGCTATCTCCTGATAGAATGCTACAAGCTAGAGGGTTTGCTTACCCTGATGCTCATAGATATAGAGTCGGAACACATCATGAAATGCTTCCTATTAATAAGCCTCTTGTGGAAGTTAATACTTATCACAAGGATGGCTCTATGAATTTTGAGGATATAAATAAAGAAGTTGATATTTCTTATGAGCCAAATAGTTTTGGTGGAGCTAAAGAAGATTCTAGTTTTGCAGAGCCACCATTGCAAGTGGATGGCAAAATAGATAGATACGATAGAAGCGAAGGAAATGATTATTTTTATCAAGCAAGAGATTTATTTAATTTAATGAGTAGCTATCAAAAAGAGCAATTATATTCTAATATAGCAGGAGCTATGGATGATGTCCCTCAAAATATCATAGATAAACAATTAGCACTTTTTGAAAAAGTTAGCTCTCAGTATGCTGATGGTGTGCGAAAAGCTTTATTATGAGTAAGGTAAATATAACAAATCAAGAAGAAGAAAGATATGTGGAGCTACAAAATATGGCACTAGACTTCGCAAGAACTGGATATACTGATGAATTGGAAAAAATGATAAAGCACAAGATGAGTGTTAATCTTAAAACCCTAAAAGATGATAGCTTAATTATGCTAGCTTCTTATAATGGGAATATAGAGACTGTTAAAATGCTAATTAATCATAAAGCAGATATAAATGCAGTAAATCAAAGAGGGCAAACTCCACTAGAGGGAGTTTGCTTTAAGGGGAATTTACAAATTGCTCAACTTTTAATTAATAGTGGTGCGAAAATTAATAGTAAATCTTTAATGTATGCTTCTATTTTTGGAAATAAAGATGTGTTTGATTATTTACAATCAATAAAGAAAAAGAAAAAGTCAAATATTTTTTTTAGCTTACTGGTGCTAGCCACTACTCTTGTGAGGAAAATTGTGAAAAAATATAAATAGTTAAAACTGTAATTAAATAAGCTTCAGTATAATATATAGGTATTCTTTTCAAGAATAAAAAGATGTTTATTATTCTAAATTATAAATAACAACTTGCATTCTTCTTTGGATTGCGAGTGTCTCTTATTTTATGATGATTAATAATTTTAATTAATTTAAAGGAAAAAAATAATGAAAAAAGTGTTTACTTTAGTGTTGCTTTTAACAACTATGTCTTTCTCGTATGATATTAAGCCATCAGATATATCATTTTCTTGGACAGGATTTAAGAATGATGAAAAAATTGGTGTTAGTGGGGTTTTTGATAAAGTAAAATATACTATGTCAAAAAAAAGCTCTGCTAAAACATTAAAAAAAGCTCTTACTGGAACTAAAGCTTCAATAAGTGCAAAAAGTGTTAATATTGGGAATAATGCAATAAAATATGGAAATGTTTATGGAAATTTCTTAAAACTTATGAAAAGCGATACAATAGAAGCGAGTATTTATAAATTAATGGAAGGGAAAAATATAGGAACTATAAGTCTGAAAATAAAAATGAACAATAGAGTTAATCTTATTCCTATGAAATACATCGTAAAAAATAATACATTAGAGGCTATAGGCACAATGGATGTATTAGATTTTGCATTATCTAAACAGCATAAGATATTTTCAAAAAACAAATTTCATGGAAATTTAAGTTGGACACAAGTAGATTTAAAATTAAATATTAAACTTTAGAATCAAGAGATAAGCTTTATTTATAATTCTCTCATTACATCTCTGTATGAGGTGTAATGAACACTGAAATGTCCAAATAATTACAAAAATGTAAATTATTAAAAATTCGCTAAATTATTTTTTTGTAAAATAATCCACTATATTTTCAGCATCTTTTTTAGTTAGAATATTAGAAATATCATCTATACTGGCTTTTTTAATAGCTTCAAAGGTGCCAAAATAATTTATTAATTTTTTAATCTTAGCCTCTTTAATGCCTTTAATATTCATTAAAGATATATGCTTATCTTCTTTTAATTTTAAAGCACGATGATTCTTTATAGCAAATCTATGAGATTCATCTCTTAATTTTTGAGCGAAATGTAAAACTTTATCACTCGTGCTTAGTTTTAAGATTTCATCATTTATATAGATTAAATCTTTCGCTTTTCCTTTTGCTCTATGTGCTTTGGCATCTATTTTTTCTTTCGCTATGGCTATTATGTCTATATTTAAGTTTCCTATTAGCTCTTTGGCTAAATTTAATAAGGCTTTTCCTCCATCTATTACCCATAAATCAGGTGCTTGGTTTTTATGGAAAGATAATGCTCTTCTACTTAGCATTTCTTTCATTTGCTCGTATTCATAACTAGCTTCTAGTTTGTATTGTCTATAATCTGTCTTTTTAAAAGCATTATTTTCATACACTATCATTGAGCCCACTCTTGCTTGTTGTGAGTGATGGGAATTATCAAATGCTTCTATTCTGTAAGGGATGTTGTTAAGCTTGAAAACATCTTGGACTTTTTTTAGGAAATCTAATTCACAAAAATTACCTTTTTTATCTAAAATAATCTTAGCATTCTTGCTAACCATATCTATTAGCTTTTTTTTCTCTCCTATTTTCGGGACATCTATCGGGACTTTTTTGTCAAATACATCCTCAAGAAAACAATTAATATCATCTAAGCAATCAATATCTTCTGGAAATAAAATAAAATCAGGAGTAATTAGGGATTCGTTTTTATAATAATTAATAACTCCATTTTTATAAAATTCTTCTTTGCTAGAGTCTGAACTATTGATACTCATTTGATAATCTGAAGATATGACTTTGCCAGCTCTCATAAAGACTTTCATCACAATCCACTTTTCAGCATTATTTTCTACAACAAAAATATCGATATTTGATTCATTCGCAAAATCAATAGAGCTATCAAGTGATGATGTTTTTAGATTAGTGATTGCATTTCTTAGTTTTATGGCATTTTCAAAATTATTTTGCTCGGCATAAAATTGCATCTTAGTTTCTATTTTTTGAGTGAGTATTTTTTTATTATTTAAAGCTATCATAGCATCATCAACAAAATGCCTATATTCTTTAGAGCTAATTAGATTTTCACAAGGAGCAAGGCATTTTTTAATCTGATAATAAATACATTTCTTTTTTCCTTTGAGGCAACTAGCAGATTGAACTAAAGGAAATGCATCATATAATGCCTCTAATATTTCCTTGTAAGAGTTTGTGAAAGGACCAAAATATTTAACTCCTTTTTTCTTAATCGCTCTTCTAGTCATAGCAAATCTAGGGAAATCATCTAAAAGATTTATATAAATATAGGGGAATGTTTTATCATCTCTTAGTAATATATTGTATTTTGGTTTTAATTGCTTAATTAAAGAGTTTTCTAAAATCAAAGCATCTTTTTCATTATCAGCCACGATAAATTCTAAGCTAGAGATACTACTAACCATCTTTTCTAATCGCTTACTTAGGTTTTTATTAGGGGCTAATGATGGAGTAAAATTAAAATAATTTTTAACTCTTTTAGATAAATTTTTGGCTTTACCTATATAAATAAGCTTATCATTAGCATCATAATATTGGTAGATTCCACTCTCTTGTGGCAAAAATCTTATTTGTTCTAATAATTTATTCAAGTTCTTTATTTAAAGTCTCATAAGCTTTATTGGCTTTTTTAAACAATTGCTTTTGGTAATCAGCCCTTTCTTTAGCTTCATTATTAGAAGATGAGCAAGAAATAAAAAATAATACTAAGATAATAGAAATAGAGAGTTTAAACATAATGTATCCTTTGAAGTGAAAATTTTATCATTTATATTCTACTTTGTCAAAACATTATTTTTTAGAATTAAAAATAAAAATCAATAAAAGCAAAATAACATTAATAGCTTTTACATTTAATTCTATCATTTTCATAGACTTTGAGAAATATTCAAGTATATTTTTATTTAGGACTATATCATTTTGATAAAATGTATTAAATATAGAATATATAACTATCTTAGCTTCATCTTTTTTCATATTTTGATGAAGCTTCACAAATGAATATATCCCATCCAAACTCATAGATAACACATCAATTTCAATATCCTTTGCTTTGCTTTTATGATAAGATTTATCTACTACAAGCAGTCTTGAAAGTATAGTCGGCAATAAAATTGACTTGCTAGGACATATTAAAACAATCATCACATTATCAGGAGGCTCTTCTAGTATTTTAAGCATTGCATTTTGAGCTTCTCTTTGGAATTTATTAAATAAAATTACTATCACTTTAAGCTCATAGCTCGATATATGGGATTCTTTGATTATTTCTCTAGCTAAATCTATTTTAAAATTATCTTCTTTATAAGTCATACATCTTGAGTTTTTTTGGAGTTTCATTTTTAGAAAATTAAGCTCTATTTCTTGATTTTCACTAATGATGATATGAGAATACTCTATGCTAGAATTCGATTTCGCCATATATTTTCGCCATTATTGCTTGGTGGAATAATTTATATCCATCAAGAAGTTTTTTATCTATTAAATCATCTTTTTCAAAATAAATTCCATTTGTTGAGTTTGTCTCATTAAGCCACAACAAGCTATTATCTTTAGTATTAGTAAATCTAAAATACTTACTTTTCGCATCTCCGATATACCAAAATATAAACCCATTAGGAAAAGAAATATCAAGCATATCTGATAATTGCTCATATTGCTCACTTGTGGATATATTATCAAAATTAGGAAAAAATCCATTAAAATCAATAAAAGGAATAAAAGGCTCATCATAATTTGAATTAATCTTACTAACTGCATATTTCACAAACCATTGATTTTCAGTATCACTACATACCAAAATGCTTAGCCCATCTTCTATTGAGCTTAGAGTATTAATAGTAGTTCTTGCAAAATCAAATCTAATTTCTTCAAGCCAAATATCAAGACTTTTATCTTCTCTTATTCTATTTAAAATCCAAGATAAATATTCTTCCATTTTATTTATCTAATTCATACACACTATGAAGAGAGCGAACAGCCAATTCTGCATATTTTTCATCAACGATAATAGATATTTTAATCTCACTAGTAGATACCATTAAGATATTTATATTTTCATCAGAAAGAGCAGTAAATCCATTACTAGCTACTCCTGTATGCGATTTCATCCCTATCCCTACTACAGATACTTTAGCTATATCTTCATCATATTCTATATTATCAAATTCTTCATGATATTTTTTTAAAGCTTCTTTAGTAGATGCAAGCTCCCCATTTAAGACAGTAAAATCTACATTTGCCTTACCATCATGACCTACTGTCTGCACAATCATATCTACATTTATATTTTTATCGCCTAATATAGTAAATAGCTCAGCTATAATTCCAGGCTTATCTTTCACACCTATCATACTCACTCTAGCTTGAGATTTATCTAATGCTATACCGCTTACTATCGGATGTTCCATATCTTTCCTTTCCTTTATAATCATAGTTCCTATATTATCATTAAAACTATTTCTAGTGCATAAATTGACAGAAAATTTCTTAGCCATTTCAACACTTCTACTTTGCAAAACCTTCGCCCCCAAACTCGCAAGCTCTAGCATTTCATCATAACAAATAGTATCTATTTTCTTAGCCTTAGGCTCAATCCTAGGATCAGTAGTATATACACCATCTACATCCGTATATATCTCACATATATCCGCCTTTAATGCCCCAGCAATAGCCACAGCAGATAAATCACTCCCACCTCTTCCTAATGTAGTAATATTCCCCTCTTTGCTTACACCCTGAAATCCAGCAATTATGACTATATTATTTTCCTCTAATCTACCATTAATCAAAGCAGTATCTACTTCTTCTATCTTAGCATTATTATGATGATTACTAGTTTTAATCCCTGCTAATCCCCCACTAAAAGAAACAGCCTTATGATTTTTAGCATTTAATGCTATAGCCAATAAAGAAGATGTTACTCTCTCTCCTGAGCTTAGTAATGCATCTAACTCTCTTTTATCTGGATGTTCGCTAAAATGATGTCCATATTCTAGCAATCTATTAGTTTCCCCACTCATAGCAGAAACCACAACAACCATTTTATTATTTTCATTTTTGCATTTTATTATTCTATCTGCTATAGCATCTATCCTCTCTATAGAGCCTACACTAGTCCCACCATATTTTTGAACTACTAGCATTACAAATAATTATTTTTTGTAAAATAATTAACAGCTTTATCATAAATAAGTTTTTTTAAACTCGAAACCTTAGACAAACCATCAGATAATTCTAAAAACTCATGAGAAGAAAACTCCGCATCTTTTGTGCCAATATTTATATTTTTTCTATCAGTCTTAACAAGAAAATATTTCTGTTGCTGACCAATATAATTCCCCCATTTAAAATTAGGAAAATTATACTGAAACCACATAGGACAAGCCGCCACAATCTCAATATCCCCACTCTCAAGCCCCACTTCTTCATTAAGCTCTCTAATTAAAGCCTCCCTAGGAGTCTCCCCCTCATCTATCCCTCCTTGAGGAAACTGCCACACATTTTTCATATCTATTCTCTGCCCCACAAAAATATTATTTTTTTTAGGGTATGCCTCATCCACAATGATACAGGCTACATTCTGACGGTATATTTTATTATCCATTATTAATTATGCTACTTTTTTATATTTTATATCTATTACAGCATATTATATAATAAACTATGTTTAATTACCATTATTTTGTCTTTTATTTTAAAGAGAACCTATTAAGTTAAGACTTAATGACAATGAAGAGAACCTCTAAAGCATATTCAACATCAAAAACATAAAATAAATATCCATTATCATATTCTATTAATCAAGTTATTGATATACTATGGCAGTTTTAAAAAGGAATTGTATGTCTTATAATTTTATTGTGGAGATTGGGGTTGAAGAGCTTCCTGCTGTCCCTCTTATTAAAGAGCTTGGGAATATTGAGGGGAAGTATAAGAAGATACTTGAAGAGAATAAGCTTGATTGTGAGTTTGATTTTTTTTATACTCCAAGAAGGCTTGTTTTTGCTCATACAAATATGAAAGAAAAACAGGATGATTATGTTCAGGAGTTTTTTGGGGCTCCTAAGAGTATTGCTTTTAAGGATGGGGTTATTACTGGGGCTGGTAAGAGCTTTCTTGGTAAGCATAGTATTAGTGAGGGGGATGTTGAGACTACTGATAAAAATGGGAAAGAAGTTCTTTATTATAAGAAATCAGTGAAGGGAGAGAAGCTTGGTGAGCTTATAGAGGGGATTTTAAATAAATTTCTTGCTTCTCTTGTTTTTGGTAAAACTATGCGATGGGGGAGAGGGGAGAAATCTTTTATTCGTCCTATTCGGTGGATTTTGCTTAAATTTAATGAGCAGACTTTGAATGCTAATTGCTATGGGGTAGCTTCTTTAGGGGTTTCTTATGGGCATAGGGATATTGGTTATGAGCCTTTTGAGGTGAGTAGTTCTGGTGATTATTTGGGGCTTGTTGCTAAAAATAAGATTATTTTAAATCAAGATGATAGATTTGATATTATTAAAAAAGAAGTTTCCAAATTAGAGAAATCGCATAATATTAGCATTGCTTTAGATAGTGATTTATTAAATGAGATTGTGGCTATTACTGAATATCCTACTCCTTTGCTTGGCTCTTTTGATGAGGAGTTTTTAGAGCTTCCTTTTGAGGTTGTTGTTACTTCTATGAAAGAACATCAGAGGTATTTTGATGTGTATGAGAATGGTAAATTGACTAATAAATTTATTGTTGTTAGTAATTCTACTTGTGTTAATCAGGATAAGGTGAAACAAGGCAATGAAAAAGTTTTGAAGGCAAGACTGCAAGATGCTATGTTTTTTTATCATAATGATATTAAAAATGGGCTTAGTAATGATGGACTGGAAAATATTATTTTTATTAATAAGCTTGGAAGTATTAAGGATAAGGTGGATAGAGAGACTAAGATAGTGGAAATAATGGCTTTAGAATTAGAGGTTCAAAGTGATATCGCTTTAAAATCTATTAAGCTTAGTAAGGCGGACTTGTTGAGTGAGATGGTTTATGAATTTACGGAATTACAAGGTGTTATGGGATATTATTATGCTTTAAATATGAAAGAGGATGAGGCGGTTGCTTTGGGGATAAAAGAGCAATATTATCCTTTGTCAGAGGATGGGGAGTTGCCTAGTAGCTTGGATGGGGCTATTGTTTCTATTAGTTGTAAGTTTGATTTGATATTTGCATTATTTAGTATTGGGATGATTCCTTCAGGCTCTAAAGACCCTTATGCTTTGAGACGGGCTAGTATTGGGATACTTAGGATTATTAGAGAATTTGATTTAGATATTGATTTAAAAAAAGTTTTTAATAAATTAGCTCCTATTTATGATAGTAAGATTGAATATGAGAGTATTGAGAAGTTTTTTTATGAGAGATTTGCTGGGTTTATGGATGTGAATAAATCGGCTATTAATGCTGTGCTTTCTACTAAAGAGAGTAATCTTAATAATATTATTAAAAAAATATCTTCGCTATCTATGGTGCTAGAGCAAGATTCTTTTAGGAAGAACTTCTCATTTATTAAAAGAATATCTAATATTTTAAATTCAAATAATAAAATAGAAAATGTGAAAAGTGAGCTATTTGAGACTGATTATGAGCATAATCTTTATGATAATTTTATTAAAATTAGAGATGAAAAATTTGAGACTTATTTTGATAAGCTTGAGGCATTATTTTCTTTAGAGGTTTATTTATCTGAATTTTTTGATAATGTGATGGTTAATAGTGATGATGAGGCTATTAAAATTAATAGAACTTCTTTGCTTAATGAGATAAATTTAGAATTTAAAAAGATAGCTGATATAAAAATGCTAAGCAAAGATTAATATTGGATAGTTATGTATTTCTAAAAGCAAGTGCAGGAACAGGAAAGACCTTTGCTATTGTAGTTAGGTATATCTCTTTGCTTTTAAATAATGCAAAACCTAATGAAATATTAGCTCTTACTTTTACAAATAAAGCTACTAAAGAAATGCAAGATAGGATTTTTGAGGTGGTGGATAATCTTCATAAAAAAGAATATAAGGATTATTTAGATTTTATTTCCAAAGAAAGCTCTTTAAGTGCAAGTGAAGTGCTAGAAAAACAAGGTGGCATTAAGACATTATTGCTTCAAAGTGAAAATAATATACTAACTATTGATAGTTTTTTAGATAGTATTTTAAGGCTTTTTTCTTGGTATGCTAAATTAAATAATGATTATGATATATCGCAAGATAATAAAGATGATTTTTTAGAGTGGCTTTTTAGAAAAAGTAATATGGAGGACTTGGAGACTATTAGTCAGGTATCTATCGATGTGAGTATGAATTTGGATGATATTTTACAAAGTGTTTATACTTTATATAGTAAGAATATCACTGTTCATAATAATAGTGAGCAAAGCATTGATAGGGGCATAGAAGATGATATTATGGCTTTAGCTAATAAGATAAAAAATCATATCTTAGTTAGTTTATCAGCTTCGCCTAGTGCTAAAAAGGCTGTGAATTTTGAGAATGTGCAAGAGTTATTGACTAAAACTTGGCTGGTTAAAAATGAGCTTAATGAATACTCTTATTTTAAGAAAAAAGAAATAAATATATCTTCTTTAGATAATGTTTTTTATGCGATTAAAGAAAAGATTGCTATTTATATGAAGCAAGAAGAGATTAAAAATCTTTCTTTTTTGCTTAGGGCTTTTAAGAAGATATTTAATCATAGAGAGCAATATAAGAAAATAAAAAGTTCTGTTTCTTTTGATGATATTACCATTAAAGTGCATAATCTATTAAGGGAGAAGATAGAAAGCTCTTTTTTGTATTTTAGATTAGATAATAAAATATCTCATTTATTGATAGATGAGTTTCAAGATACTAGCATTTTGCAATTTAAGATATTAGAGCCAATTATAGAAGAGATTGTTTCAGGCTCTGGGATTAAGGAAAATAGGACATTGTTTTTTGTGGGAGATGAGAAGCAGTCTATTTATAGATTTAGAGGAGCGAATAAAAATCTTATTGATTATCTTTTGAATAAGTATGATAATATAAAGAAGAAATTTTTAGATGTGAATTTTCGTAGCTTTAATGGATTAGTGGATTATTCTAATAACTCTTTTAAGAGTTATTTTAATGATTTTGTGGAAGTTAAAAGTAATAAAAAAACTAATGGATATATTAAAATAAAATCTTGTGATAAAGAGGATATTTTAGATAATCTTATTTTAAATATTAAATTTCTATTATCTAAAAATGTGGATATTAATGATATAGGGATATTATCTTTTTCTAATAAAATGCTAATAGCAATAGAAGATAAAATTCTTAGTGAAATCCCTCAAACAAAGGTAGTAACAGAAACTTCATCTATGCTTATTAATGAAAGAAAAGTTAAGGCTATTATAGAGTATATAAGATATATTTATTTTCAAGATGAGATATATTGGTTTAATTTTTCTACTATTATAGGAGAAAGCTCATTTGAGTTTGAAAGATTTGATTTAAAAATAGATAGGGATACTTCTATTGAAAATATGGTTTTATCTATTATGAAGCATTATGATTTAGTGGATGAGAATACTTTGTATTTTTTAGATTTATGTTTTGATTATAAGGATATTTATTCTTTTATTTATAATATAGATATGCTTCAAGCTTCTATCGTTTCAAAGTCCAATAATGGGATTAAGCTTATGACTATTCATAAATCTAAAGGTTTGGAGTTTGCACATTTGATATTAGTAGATAATTTAGGGCAAGATAAGGCAAATACTAATAAACTTATCTTCAAGCAAGATAATATGGATAAAGAAGAGATATTTTTTAGGCAAAAAAATAGAGAATTTTTTGATTTAGAATATAGAGATTTATTAGAGCAAAATAAAAAGCTGGATAATGAAGACTCTTTAAATGTCTTGTATGTAGCTATCACTAGGGCAAAAGAATCTCTTTGTATTATCAAGAAAGATAAAAATTCTAAATTTGACATTTTAGGGCTTAAAGATGATACAATAGGGGAAATTGGAGAGCCTGAAAATAAAGATAGCAAAGAGCTATCTTATGACTCAAAGATAGTTAAGCTAAAATCTTATGGGAAACAAGATGATTTTTTGCAAAAAGAAGAGCTTTCAAGTGATTTAAGCTCGGTATATTTTGGGATGGCTATTCATTATATGTTTGAATGTGTGGATTTTAATGATATGAATAATCTTAATGTGCCTTATAATCTAATGCTTAATAAATATGGCTCATTATTAGATAATAAAACTATAAATATCATTAAGTCTTATGTTGAAATCGCTATCAATAATGAGGACTTTTTGTCATTAATTAAAGGATATAGAATTAAAAAAGAAGTGCAATTTACTTATAATAAAAAAATAGGAATTATTGATTTATTAATTGAGAAAGATGATGAATTTATTATTATTGATTATAAAAGCTCTAAAGAAGAAAAGGCTTCAAATTACATTAATCAAATGAAGTTTTATCGTGATAGTGTTTTTCATTGCTTTAATAAAAAAGCTAGAAGTTATTTATATTTTATAGGAAAACAGCCAATACTAGAGGAAATTACTAATGATTAGAATTGTTTTTATTGTTTTGATATTATCGCAGATATTATTTTCAAGAATGTATCTTAAAAATGACCCTATGCCTACTAATCATATTATGTCTATATTACCAACCGAATGTGATGATGGATGTCTTAAGAGATTATTAAAAAAAGGAGAGATTTTTTCATTTTTAAGTTTATATAATAATCAAACTAGAGATAAATACCTATTAAGAACTTATGAGAGATATAAATCTTTATTTCAGACAAATAAAGTAGGTAAAATTTATATAAATGTAATTATGTCAAGCAGTGCTATAGGTAATTATGTAAATACGATTACAGATAGTATGCTTGCTTATTTATCGCTAAGATTTGTTGATTTTGAGCTTAATTTTATAGATATAAAAAGTGAATCTCAAGAAAATATACAAAAAGCCATAGATGAAATTGAAAATTCTGGGCATATGAATACGATAGCTATAATCACAGATATAGCTGTGCATAATCTACTAGAATCTAATCATCAAAAACTAAATATATTTGTCCCTACCATCAATGTGGGAGATATGAGGATAGAAAACCCATATAAAAATATATATTTTGCAGGAATAAGTTATAGAAATCAAATAAATATTATAAAAGATTTAATGCAAGATGCGAATATAAGTGTATTTGAAGAGGATAATCCAGTGAGTAAAAAAATAACTTCTATATTTATGGAAGATATGGAAGTTCAGTATTTTAAAACCATCAAACAAAACCAAACAAGATTTAAAAAAACAATAAAAACAAAAAAACTAAATAATTCTTTTGTATTTTTTGGAACTTCCCTAATAAAAACAAGCATACTTTTATCAAACATAACATACTATGATAGAGATATAATAAGAGCATACTCCACTCAATTAAACTATAATCCAGTAATGCTACATCTAGCACAAGAAAAGGATAGAGAGAAGTTTTATATTTTAAATTCTATTATGAATTTAGATGAATTGATAATTGAATATAATAATATCTTAAAAGCAAATATAGAATATGATTGGGCTTTATACACTAGCACCGTATCTTTAGACTATATGCTATCTAAATATTTCAACATCCCTCAAATTATGAATGTGGCTTTAGAAAATAATAATTTTAGTTATGATATAGAGACAGTTTCTCCGCTATTTAATAAATTTATAAGAGTTGAAAATAATGAGAGTGTTTTGAGTGAGGAATTGAATTATGAGTTGTTGCAACAATAGTTAATTTTCTTACAGCTATAAAATTTAAAACCTCATTTTTTCTATACCTTCAATTTTAATACCTAAAAAATAGTATTCTCATACTAAGATAAAAATAATATAAATTTAAGCTTTTTCTCACTTTTCTCCTTAAATGGATTATTTTTTGCTATCCATACACAAAACTAAACTCAAACAAAGGAATAATTAATGAAAATTATACCAATAATTTTTTTAATTTTATCAATATTTCAATTTACTTTAGCAGGAGATGAGTCTTGCTCTCATCCAGAGACAAATGCAACAAATGCCCTAAGACTAGCTCATACTGTATGTCCTGGGATATATACTACAAATACTGGAATTAAAGAAAGTGCGAGAGTTTATTATTATAATAATAGCATATATAATGGCACAGGTCAGCCTATATCTATTACTCTTGATGGCAAGAAAATTACTCAAGAATGGAAAGGGGCTTTAGCTACAACTCTTTATAATCTTAGAAATAGAATTAATGTTGAAGGTAGTTTTAACGCTGTATCTAGCTCAATTTATATAACAGTAACAGCAAAAGAGCATGGATATAAAATTGATACTAATGGCACAGGTGCAAGTACTACTGAAGCTAATAATACAATTATTAGATCAGGAAATACTTCTACTAAAGGGATTGTTAAACTTACTTATTATGGAAATGCAGGTAATTATAGCATTGTATCTGGTGGCATAATAATAGCAGAAACACCATACTTAGATTCTCCTAGTAGTAATTCTCTTTATCAAACATTAAAATATCTAAAAGATAGAATAGATGCTAATCAATCGTATAGTGCTACTCAAGGATCTCATTACTTGCAAATTACTGATAATACAGCTAGAGTTATGCCAACTATTACAGGTAAAAGTGGAAATGGAAATGCAGCAACAGTTACTTTGACTCAAGGTCAAGCTAATTTAAAAGATGCAAATATGACTAATATAGCCTATGATGATGGATACTTATATACCACATTTAATGCTTCTTATGATTCAATCGAACCTGATGCAAAACAAGATATTTTGGAGATATTTAAAGTGGATCACAGAGACACTAGTTCCGTATCTAATACAATTGATTTTACTTCTGTTATCAAAAGAAGACATAAGGCAAACTTTAAAATTGACTCTATATCTTCTGTTAATGACATACTATTTATAGGTGATAAAGATAGCTCTTATTATAAATTTAATAGGCATTCAAAAAGCCTTGGTTCGGCAAATAAAGTAATAGAACCTAATGATATGAATGTAACAGCCAGCCATAGCGAATATTATAAACATAGCGATGGTCATGGGTATATTTTTTTAGCAGATGGCTCAAAACTAAGAATATATAGGATAGAAAGAAATGGATTTTCAATCACTCATTATAAGACAGAGCATACATTAGGTGGAGAGATAAGTGATATATATAGAGATAATAAATCTGTGTATGTGCAAAGTGAAGAAGGTGGAAAGCTAACTCAATTTGCTATCGTAGATGAAAACTCTAAGTTTTCTATTGAAAGAATAAGAACAATGGCTTTAAGTGCTAAAAGTGTGTATGTGGATAAAACTTCCATATACTACACAAGAGAAAATAAAGGCTATCAAGCAAAAATAAAATATAGTAAAGATGCTAGCAATAATGATACTTCTAGTATTATTGATGAAAATGAAGTAGATGGCTCAAAAATATCCTTTATAGTAGGAGATCAATTTTATTCAGCAACTATAGGAGAGAAAGGATTAAGAATATTTGACCATAATAGAAATCTAGTAGCTCAAGATAATGCCTACAAAGGAAGTCAATTATTAACTATCGGAGAATCTATAATTACAAATGATTTAAATAGTTCTCAAATTAGAATTTATAAATTTGGTGAGGTAGGAATAAGCCCTACTGATGGAACTGCTTCTGTTGAAAATCCTCTATATCTAAGAATGTGGGCAAATAAAATGAATTTAGAAAGTGTGAAATGGACTTTAACTAGATCTAATGGAGCACCTATTAATTTTGTTGAGAAAGATCCCTCTTATTCTTTTACTGAGTCAGGTATGTGGTATGCAGAAGCTACTATTAAATATAAAAAGAAATATCCTCTTAATAGTGTGTATAAGTTTCAAATTGACATTCAAGATGATGATACACCTATAGTTAATATCTCATCATCAGTTAGAGGAGGAGTGGCTGGAACTACAATAAATTTTACTTCTACCATTACTAGACATTCTGCTGTTGATTATATTAAATGGGACTTTGATGATGGCGGAGGGACATCTTTTGTGAGAAACCCATCTTGGAAGTTTAAGACAAATGGAGACTATAATGTGAGTTTTGTTGTTTTTTACGATAGAGATAAAAATATTACAAAATCAATACCTATAAAAATAAGTTCACCTATAGAGATTAATGCAAGTAATGCTGATAGAAATGATAGTAGCACTTTTGTAGTCAATGAAGATATTAATTTTTCTGCTAAGTTATTTAATATAATATCAGATAGTGATGTAGAGTCTTATAGTTGGAAATTTGGAGATACTCTAAATACTACATCAACCTTTAGTAAGCCTATTTTTGCTTACCTTAGTGCTGGTGATAAGACTGTGAGTCTTGAAATTGTAAAAAGAAGTGATAAAAGTGTTTTAAAAACAACAAAACTATTAACCATTATAGATGAAGGAAAAGCTGGTATAACAACTGATGTCAGTAAGGGAGAATCTAATCTCAAGGTTCAATTTGGCTTATTGCTTACTAAATACACTGTAAAAAATATTTATCCAGCTTCTGTGGTATGGAATTTTGGTGATAGCACGGCTACAAAAGGCAGTGTTAGTCCTGTGCATACATATACAAGTGCTGGCACAGGTTCATATACAGTTGCAGCTGTTATAGCCTTAAGTGATGGTAGCACGGATACTTTAACAAAAAATATATATGTTGATAATACCGTAAAGCTAGACTTTAATGCTAGTTTAGTAACAGGAAATGTTTCTAATCCTACTAAATTAGAGGGATATGCACCAATGAAGATAATTCTTAATGCTACAGGAAGTGCTTATAGTGGAATAAATAGAATTGAGTGGGATATGAGTAATAAAGATGATAATTTATCAGGAAAAAATATAGAATATACTTTTGATACAAATGGAACTTACACGATAAAAGTTGCTGCGATTAGTAATAAGGGAAATAGAATAGTTAAAAATATAGAAGTAAATGTTTCAAAAAGCTATCCTATAGTAATATCTGCTGTTGTCAATCCAAATAATGAATTAGATTATAATTTTTCAGTTAGTGGAGTGAAATCTAGCGATGGACAGCCTTTATTGAAGTCTTATAAGTGGATGATTAATGATGAGGAAATTGATAATGATGATAAAGATATTCTTGATTACACTTTTTTAGAATCAAAAGATCACCATGTAGGAGTAAAAGTTACTTTAAATGATGGGACAATAGTTAAGCATTATTACAACAATAAAGAACTATTGAATCCATTCATCCATACAGTATCAGTTCATAGTGGATGGAATCTTGTATCATCTCCTATTGCTTTAGATTTGAATACAACAGGAGCTGATGATTTACCATCTCATGATATATTAAGCATAGCCCCTATAAAAGCTTTAGGAAGCCCAATTTGGATATATAGTGGCGGAACATGGAAGCAAAACCCAGACCATATACCAAAAGGAGCAGGAATGTGGATAAAGGCAACTGGAGATAAAATAGCAAAATTTAATAGACCAAATTTACTATATGAGCCAAAAAATGGTGATGTAGAAACTGGATGGAATTTAATGGGAACAGGTAAAGAATTAAAAAACTTCCATAATTTGAGCGATGTAAATCTTACATGGGTGTATACAAATACATGGATTAAAAATCCACCTATTATAAAAAAATCTCAAGGTTTTTGGGCTAAACATAATTAATAATTATGTCTTTATGAGCTAATAATAAACCCTCTATCCAACCCCGATAAGTCCTTATAAAACTCTATTGCTTTATAAGGATACTTATTAACTATCTTCTGAATATCTTCTCTTTGATAACAAGCCATTTCACAAAATAAATAAGCACATTTTCTTTTAAAAAATTCCTGTATTATTTTCTCTAATATCTCATACCCATAATCCCCTCCAAAAAGAGCTAAATGCGGTTCATAGTCTTTGACATTTGAGTCTAGTTTTTCGCTATTTTTTATATATGGTGGATTGCTTACTATTATATCTATCTCACCATCTATTTGCTCTAATAGATTTGATTCTATAAAGTTTATTTTATCTTCTACATTAAGCAATGAAGCATTTTTTTTCGCTACTTTTAAAGATGCTTTTGATATATCTATGGCTGTTATTTTTGCATTATTAAAATACTTCGCTAGGATTATGGATATAATGCCAGAACCACATCCTATATCTACTATATTTGCTTTTGTGTTTTTATCTATTTTGGATTTTATCTTATCTATGAGTATTTCAGTTTCTGCTCTAGGAATTAAGACATCCTTATTTACATAAAAATCATATCCGTAAAAACAAGCTGATGAGGTTATATACTCTAATGGCTTATGCTTAGCTCTTTCATTCACCAAGTCAAGATATTTATCTGTATCTTTTATAATAAACTCTGCATTTGTATGCAAAAATATTCTTGTTTTTTTTAAATAAAATGCCAAAATTAACTCGGCTTCTTTAATAGGGTTTTCAATATCTTTTAGTTTTATCTTAGCTATATCAATGACTTGCTTTACACTTAATTTTTTCATAAATATTTAGCCACCTTTAATGCACAACTCCAAGCAAAATGTAAATTAAATCCTCCCCTATCTCCATCCACATCTAGCACTTCCCCCATAAAGTATAGATTCTTTTGTTTATAAGATTCTAAAGTTTTTGGATTTACTTCTTTGGTATCTACCCCTCCTGTCGTTACTTCTGCATATTTATAGCCTTTGCTTCCATTTATTTGAAATGGTAGTTTTTTTATTCTATTAGCTATTTTGATTATATCATTCATTTGGATTTGATGGCTTTTCTTTTCTTTCAATCCTAATGGGCTTAATAATAAAGGAATTATTTTTTTATTCATTATTCCGTGCAAACATAAACTTAATTCTTTATTTTCTTTTTGTTTTATATGTTTTATTAATAATTCTTTTAACTCTTCAAAGACAACATAAGGCATTAAGTCAATATATATAGTCTCAGTATCCCTATATTGTAATTGCTCCAAAACAAAACGACTAATGTCTAATATAGCTAATCCAGAAATACCATAATTAGTAAATAAAACATCACCTTTTATCTTTTTATCCATAAAACGAACTTCACTATAAATACGAACCCCCGAAGTATGCTTTAATCTAGGCATATCAGAAGTGAGCTGAACCAAAGAAGCAAAAGGCTTAATTATACTATGATTAAACCTTTTAGCAAAAACTATCCCATCATCACATCCCCCAAGAGATGAAGCAGATAGATTTCCTGTAGCTATTATAAGAGTTTTTGCCTTTATTTTTTTATTAATAACAAAAAAATTATTTTTATACATCACATCTTCTATACGAAAATCACAAGTTATCTCCACACCCAATGCCCTAGCCTGATATTCAAGTAAATCAACAACACTAGAAGCCTGCAAAGACAAAGGATAGCACCGCCCCTCATCTTTTTGAGTAAGCTCCAATCCAATCCAATTAAAAAAATCCTCAATTTCCTCAAAACTACAAAGAACATCAGAAATAAATTTTCTATTTGAGCTATAATACCTATCTTCCGATATATTCTTATTAATTATATTACATCTTCCATTACCTGTGGCAAGTATCTTTTTCCCTACTTTATTATTCGCCTCAAAAAGTGAAACCTTCTTGCCCTTTTTAGCCAATAAAATAGCACACATCAAGCCACTAGCACCACCACCTATAATAGTAATCAATGCCTATAATTTCTTTAGATTATTTTTTATTTTAAGCATTTCAAGAGCTTCCATATTTAAAATAATGCTCTCACTAATAAGCTCTTTAAGTAGCTTGGTATCTATCTGATTAATATTCGTATATTTAATATGGCGAACATACTTCCCATCCCCCGTAAAAACATTAAAAGTCCTCTCAAGCTTACTCCCTTGCCCCCAAGAAGTAGTAAGATAATCCTCATTTGAAGCACTTCTTATCATAACCACAACCCTACATCCACTATAAAAAGCATTTTGATTTTTGCTTTGCCTTAATTTCATACCATCAAAAGATAGAATAATTTTTTTTAATTTTAAAAACATATCTATGTGTTCATCTCTAATACTTTGGATACTATTCATTTAACTCACTTTTTAATAATTAATCTAAAATATATTTCAATTCTTTTTTCTCTAACTGCCTACCATTTTGAAGCTTAACTTCCCTTAAACCTTTTTTAACACTTTAAGGATTCTTACTTTGTATAATAACATAAATAAATGAAAATACTTGTATTAGCTTGTGTTATCTTTTAAGCTATATATACCCATCAAAAACCAAATGGACGAATAAAATAACCCATAAAACAGCAATCTATGAATAAAATATTACGGCTATAACTCATAATATTTTATCCATATCGGACTATTTTATGAATTATTTTAAATCGCAAGTTAGCTCTTTGATGGACATATTTCAATTTAATTGGCTTAATTAAAAGCATAAATATGTATAATGCAAAAAAATAATCAAGGAAAACAATGACTTTTAATACATTAGAATTAGAAATAACAAATTTTGAATTAGGCGAGAGAGGAGAGGTAACTCATAAACCAAGTATAACTTTACTAAATGCTTTGGGTGAAGATGGGATGAGAAAAATGGTAAGTGATTTTTATGATTTACTTATTAAGAGTGAAATAGCTGATTTATTTCCTCAAGATGAGAAGATATTTGCTATGGCTAAAAAGCATTCTGCTGATTTTTTTATACAGCTTTGTGGTGGTCCTGAGTATTTCAATAAAGAAAGAGGGGCTCCTAGACTTGCTGCTAGACATATGGCTTTTAAGATAACTCCAAATGGGAGGATTGTTTGGCTTGAGTGTTTTCGAGAAGTTATTTTAAAATTAGATATTAGCGATGATTTGAAGATTAATTTTTGGAAATACTTAGATGTATTTTCTAATTGGATGACAAATTCCCCTGAAGATGGCTAGTAATCCTATAGCCATTATAGGAAGCACTGCTTCAGGGAAAAGCTCACTTTCTATTGAGATAGCGAAAAAATATAATGGGGTTATATTATCCTTAGATGCCTTAAGTGTCTATAAAGAAATAGATATATCTTCTGCTAAGCCTAGCAAGAGTGATTTATCTGCAGTTAAGCATTTTGGGGTTGATGAAGTTTATCCAGATGTTCATTTTAATGTTTTGGATTTTTCTTCTTGTTATTTTGAAGCGATAGAATATGCGAATAAACATAATAAAAACTTAATCATAGTAGGAGGAAGCTCTTTTTATCTGAAATCCCTAATGGATGGATTAAGTGAGTATCCTACGATAAGTAAAGAAGCCATAAAAAAAACTACTCTGCAAATGCAAGATAAAAAACAAGCATACGAATTATTAAAAAGCATAGATGATAAAATCACAATCCACTCTAATGACACTTATAGAATAGAAAAACAGCTAAATATGTATTTCCAAACTAATCAATCATTGAGAGAATTTAATGAAAATAATCCAAAAAAGAAAATCATAAAAGAGGATATAAATATCTTCAATCTTTATACAGAAAAAAATATTTTAGATTCTCAAATAGAAATAAGAACTAATGATATGCTAAATAGTGGATTAATAGAAGAAGTGGATTATTTAAAAAATAAATATAATCATAATTTAAAAGCTATGCAAAGCATAGGAATAAAAGAAACATTAAGTTATCTAAATAATGAGATCAATAAAGAAGAGTTGAAAAGTTTGATAATTAAAAATACAAAAGCCTTAGCTAAAAGACAAAAGACTTTTAATAGAACCCAATTTGATTGCTTTAGTGGGGGAGTAGAGGAAATTAGATTGCAAATTTCTAAACAATTCTAACTTTTCCCGCTCATTTTAATAAACTCATAAATAATCTCATTAGGCTTTTCTAAATGCGAAGTAAATTCAGGATGAAATTGCACCCCTACAAACCATTTATGGTTATTAAGCTCTATTGCATCTATCAGACCATTAGATAATCCGCTAACAATTAGCCCTTTATCTTCTAAAGCTTCTCGATATTTAGGATTGACCTCATATCTATGTCTATGTCTTTCTTTAATCGTGCTTGCATTATTATATGCTTTATAAATCAAGCTATCTTTTTTTAAATCACAAATATACTCTCCAAGCCTCATTGTTCCACCCATTGGGCTTGTGTGTGTTCTTATTTGATGTTCTCCTTGAGAGTTTATGAATTTATCTATTAAATAAATAAAATCCTCTTTGCTGTCTTTCTCAAACTCTGTAGAATTAGCTTCTTTAACTCCTAAAACATTTCTTGCAAACTCTATGATAGCTAACTGCATACCTAAACAAATTCCTAGAAATGGGATATTATTTTCTCTAGCATACTTAATCGCCTCTATTTTTCCATCCATCCCTCTTAAGCCAAATCCACCAGCTACTAAAATACCGCTACATTGCTTTAGCTGATTAATATCTATTTTCTCATCGCTATCTATAAATTCTATATCTATCTTCGTATCAAGATGAGCTCCGCAATGGACAATAGCTTCGGTTAAAGATTTATACGCTTCTTTTAAGCTCATATATTTTCCTACAAATGCTATCTTGATATTTTTCTTAGGAGAGATGATTTTATCCACCAAACTATACCATTTATCCATATTTGAATTACTATTAGTTATTTGTAATTTTTTAGAAATAGGATGTAAAATATTTTGCTCTAAAAAACTAAGGGGAACTTGATATATCGTAGGTGCATCAGAAGCTTCAATAATGGCCTCCTTGTTTATCCCACAACTCTTTGATAGCTTATCTTTAATAGAATCAGGTATTTTATATTCACTTCTACAAATAAGCATATCTGGATATATTCCTGTTTTTCTTAGTTCAGCTATAGAGTGCTGGGTTGGTTTCGTCTTAAACTCTTTAGCAGATTTTATAAAAGGTATAAGAGTTACATGTATGCTCATAGTTTGATGCTCTCCAAGTTCTTGCTTTATCCCCCTTATAGCTTCTAAAAAAGGCATTCCCTCTATATCTCCGATAGTCCCGCCAAGCTCCACTATTAAAATAGAGTCATCATCACAAGCATTTAAAATACGAGACTTAATCTCATCCACTATATGAGGAATAACCTGAATAGTCTGCCCTAAATAATCCCCTCTTCTCTCTTTATTAATAACAGATTGATAAATAGAACCCGTAGTAAAATTACTCTTTCGAGGCAAATTAATATCCAAAAACCTCTCATAATTCCCCAAATCCAAATCTGTCTCACCACCATCATAAGTAACAAAAACCTCCCCATGCTCAGTAGGAGACATAGTTCCTGGATCTACATTAATATATGGGTCAATTTTCAGCATATTTACTTTATTATTCGCATGTTTTAATAATGAAGCAATACTAGCAGAAGTAATCCCCTTACCTAGACCGCTTAAGATACCGCCACTAACAAATATAATTTTTTTATCCAAATATAAAACCTTTAGTAATTTTATTGGTATTATATGATTATTTTCTTGATATTATAATACTATGTAATAAAGCATAAGGTTAATAATTCGATATTTTTATTTAATTTTAGAAAAGTTTGATAAAATGCTACTAGTTTTTAAAAATGGAGCATATGCATGGCAGTGCCAATAAATTTACATCCACAATATATCACTAATGATAATGGCGAAAAAGTATCAGTCATTTTATCAATGAAAGAATTTACAAGCATTTTAGAAGATGTTGAAGATTTAACTATAGTCGCTGAAAGAAAACATAAAAAAACCTCATCGCATACATCTTTTATTGAAGAACTATCGGAAAATCTATATCACGAAAACAATAAAAGGAATTAATTTTGAGTGAAATTGAAATCTTAGAAAAAAACTTAGACATAAAAATAAATAATGAAGATTATATATTAGATGAAAATAATAAAATTACAAACCTTATATTAAATTATAAAAACATTACCAATATAAATGCCATCTTGAAATTGACTAATCTAAAAAACCTTTATTTAGACCAAAATAAAATTCAAGATATAAAAGGAATATCCAAATTAAGGAATTTAAAACTTCTTTATTTGAGCCATAATCAAATAACAGATATAAGTGAAATATATAAATTAAAGAATTTAGAAAATCTTGATTTAAGTCATAATCAAATAACAGATATAAATAAAATATCAAAATGCACCAAACTAATAAGTCTTTATTTAAGTCATAATAAAATTGTAGATATAAATGCAATATCTAAATTAACTAAATTAACAAGTCTTTATTTAAGTCATAATAAAATTAAAAACATAAATGCAATATCTAAATTAACTAAATTAATAAATCTTTATTTAGATAATAATAAAATTACAGATATTCCATTGGAAATTCTAAAACATTTTAGTTTTTCATTAGCAGATAAGTCATATGATATAGGGTTTTATATTAAAAGTAATCCTCTAATATGCCCATCTTTGGAGATATTAGAACAAGGTAAGGAAGCTATAAAGACTTGGTTTGAAAATAAATGAGAGAATGCTTTTAAGAGTTTTTTTCTTGATAAAAAATAAACTTCATTCCATATAAAAATATACTCCATGATATATATATCCATAATAAAACAAAAAATATGAAAGAAAGAGAACCATATAAGGTTTCGTATATTTCATTGTATTCAAAATAGTATGCAAATAGCATTTTTAATATAAATAGGATTATCGTTACTGCTATGCTTCCTTGCGCTATGTGTAGGATTTCTGTGTTTTTTATTGAGGCTGTGTATACTATAAAGATACAAAAAAACATTATAAAAAAAATATGTAGATTTATATTTAATAAAAATGTGACTATTATGAATAGGACTATATTTAATGGAATGAAAAATACTAATTTAAAGTAAAGCCATATTGTTTCTTTTTTAGAAAAAGTGCAATTTCCTATTCTTGATATTACTATTTTGTAATCTTTTAGAAATAAATATGAAGATAATAATATATAGGATATTGTTACTATATTTAGAGTGTCATTCATATCGAAAAACTTTGCTACGGCTTCTACTATCTCTCCTGAGTAGTTTTCTGGAAAAAATAAAACTATAATGTATGAGAGCTGATTTAAGTTTTCTCTAAATATATCAATACTGTGAAAAATGTAGAATATTAATAAAAGTATTGGTATTAAAGAAAATATACTTAAAAAGCTTAAAGAGCTTGCATAAAAATCAATATTTTTATCGTATACTTTCTTGAATAATTTTATTATATTAGGCATATATTAAAAAAATAAACTCGCTATTTTTTCATTAGTTGCTTTATGAGCAACAGAAAGAAGATCATTTCTATCTCTTATATTTTCTTGGATAATGTCTAATTCTTTTTGAGTCATTGTAACCTTATCATTGGGCACAACAAAAACTTCTTCTTTTTGAATGAAGTCATTTAAAACATCTATTTTCTCTTGTATTTTCTCTTTGCTTCTATTTAAAGTATGAATTGCTTTATCTATTTGATTAAGATTTTCTAATTGTGTATTTTCTTTTTTTTCATTTGAGCCTATATCTATCTGCTTAGAGCCTATATTATGGCTTGAAGCTAAAGCAATGTGCTTATTGTTGAAATTAGAATTTTTTATTCTTTCTTCAACTTCTTGAGTAATTTCACTAGTTCTATTTAGAATATTAGCTCTATCTTCATGAGTTGTTTCTAAAGAGCTAAAAGCAGCACTCAAGTTATGCAATTTTGCAATACCATCATCTATATTTCTTATACTAATTTTTGATAATTCCAAAAACCCTTTACTATTATTAGCATCAATTATTGCCTTATTATTGACCGAAACATTTATGCTAACATTATCCACAATTTCTAAAGTTGAGAACTTATCGGTAGTCTCATCTTTTTTCTCTTCTGGATTTTTTTGTCTTATGCTATTTAAGACATTTTGTCCTATTAAGCTTGACTGTATATTATTTTCCATTTTTTACCCCTTATTTTTGTAAAATATCAAACTAAGATACAATTAATAAATCGTTAATTTTATTTTATACTTAAATAAAAAAAGTTATTTTGATATAATATCCCATTAAAAAATAATTAGGAGATGATAAACTTATGGAAAAAACACTTTCTATCATAAAACCAGATGCTGTTGCAAAAAATGTAATAGGCAAGATAATAGATAGATTTGAGAGCAATGGTTTGAGAATTTGTGCTATGAAAAAAATACAGCTTACTCAAGAAAATGCTGAAAATTTTTACGATATTCACAGAGAGAGACCTTTCTTTGGAGAGCTAGTAAGCTTTATGACAAGTGGTCCTGTAGTAGTTATGGCGATTGAAGGTGAAAATGCTGTTTTAAAAAATAGAGATTTAATGGGTGCTACTAATCCAAAAGAAGCTGAAGCGGGGACTATTAGAGCTGACTTTGCAGATAGTATAGATGCTAATGCGGTTCATGGAAGTGATAGCTTAGAAAATGCTAAAACGGAAATAGGTATCTTTTTTACTGATAGCGAATTATTATAAGAGTAAAGTGTTTTTTGATTTTGTATCTCTTAGAAAACAAGAGATAGATAAAGAGATAAATGGCATTCATATAAATGCCGTTTTAATTAAAAAGTCATCTTTGGTAGATTTTAAAGCTACGATTAAAGGTGATATTGCTTTAACTTGTGATAGGTGCTTGAGTGATTGCGAGATAAATAAAACATTGCAATGTGATTTTAAAATTTCTAATCGCTCTTGTGAAGATGATGAAGTGATGTATGAATTTACAGATAATAAGATTGATATTGATTTTATTATAGAAAGTGAAATAAATGCTATTAAAAGTGATTATTTTATTTGCGAAAAATGTAATGATGATGATGAATTTGAATTTAATTTAATATAAAAAGGATGAAAAATGGCTGTTCCAAAGAGAAGACACTCCAAATCAAGAGCTGCAAAAAGAAGAACTCACTATACATTAAAATTAGTGAGACCCGTTAGAGATGAAAATGGAGACTGGAAAGTTCCTCATTTAGCTGGGAAAAAAGAAAAAGAATAATTTTGATAAAACTAGCAATAGATGTAATGGGTGGGGATGATGGTGTATCTCCACTTATTGAAGGTTTTATTAAAGCTTACAAAGAAAGAAGTAATGACTTTGAGCCTATTTTTGTAGGAGATGAAACTCTTATAAAAAAAGAACTACCCAAAGAATATCACAAATTTCAAATACTACATACTGATAAATTTATCTCAATGAGCGATACTGCGACTAGTGCATTAAAAGAAAAAGATAGCTCTATTTATAAAGCTATGGAATTACATAGAAATAAAGAAGCAAATGCTGTTATTTCTGCTGGTCATAGCGGTGCTACGATGAGTTTGGCTACTTTGCGAATAGGTAGAATTAAAGGAGTTAAAAGACCTGCTTTATCATCTTTGTTTCCTACTACCAAAGAAGGGAAAATTACATTAGTGCTTGATTTAGGGGCTAATGTGGATTCTAAGAGTGATTTTCTTTATCAATCTGCTTTTTTTGGTAAAGAATATATGAGCAATGTTTTAGGTATCAAAGATACTAAAGTGGGGCTTTTAAGTAATGGAGAAGAAGAATCCAAAGGTAATGAATTAACCAAAGAAACATTTAAGCTATTAAAAGAAGAAGATTTTTTTATAGGTAATGTAGAGGGTAATGATATTTATAATGGCTCTGTTGATGTTGTGGTTTGTGATGGTTTTACTGGTAATTTGGTTTTAAAGGCTTCAGAGGGTGCTGCTACTGCTATTAAGACGATTTTAAAAGATTCTATTTATGAAGAAGGCATTTTTGCAAAGATTGGGGCTTTATTAATGAAGGGTGCATTATCTAAGCTTAAAAAGAAAATAGACTATGCAGAAAGAGGAGGAGCTCCTTTGCTTGGGATTAATGGATGTGTAATCATCTCTCATGGTAAGAGCAATTCTAAGGCTATTAAAAATGCTATCTTTCAAGCAATAGATTTTGCTAATTCTAATACTAATGAGAATATTTTTAAAAGCATAAATGAAAGTGCAAAAAAATGATATTCGCTTCATTTCGCTCTATAGGTGCTTATTATCCTGAAAATATTCTTTCTAATTTTGATTTAGAAAAAATGGTAGAAACAAATGATGAATGGATAGTAAAAAGAACGGGCATTAAAGAAAGAAGAATTGCAAATGAAGACGAAGACACAAGTGATTTAGGATATAAGGCTTCGCTTAAAGCGATAGAGAGAGCTAATATAGATATTAAAGATATAGATGCTGTAATATGTGCTACTTTATCTCCTGATTATCTTGCTATGCCTTCAACTGCTGTTATTATCGCTGATAAGCTTGGGATTTCTAATGTGATGGCTTTTGATATATCTGCTGCTTGTAGTGGTTTTGTGTATTTGCTTAATATTGCTAAATCAATGATTGAATCAGGTGCTAAGAAAAATATTTTAATAATTGGTGCTGAGAAAATTAGTAAAATTATGGATTATAAAGATAGAAGCACTTGCATAATCTTTGGTGATGGGGCAGGAGCTAGTATCATATCTGCTACCACAGATAAATCAAAATCTATTTTAGATGTAAGCTCATTTGCTAGTGGTGGGCATGATGAGTTATTAAATACTCCATTAGATACTCAAAAGATGCATATGGAAGGTGGGGAAATATTTAAACTAGCCGTTAGAAGCTTATCTAATGATGCGAAAGCAATACTAGAGCGAAATAATAAAACAAAAGAAGATTTAGATTTATTTATACCACATCAAGCAAATAAAAGAATAATAGACAAAGTAGGCAAATACATAGGCTTAAAGCCTGAGCAAGTCGCACTTAGCATAGCAAAATACGGCAACACATCGGCAGCCTCGATACCTATGGCGGTAAATGATATGTATGAATCTGAAAAACTAAAAAATGGGGATTTAATACTTTTAAATGCCTTTGGTGGCGGACTTACTTGGGGTAGTGGGCTATTATATTTTAACGGATAATATATGTTTACTGGATTAATACAAGAATGTGGGGAAGTTAAATCTTTTAACAATAATATACTCTCTATAAAAGCTAAACATATTCCTAAAATAGGAGACTCAATAGCTATAAATGGAGCTTGTCTAACTGTAATCACATTACAAGCAGATGGCTTTGATGTGGAGCTTTCAAAAGAAACTAGAGATTTATTAGCTTTAGAAAACTACAAAGATGAAGTCCATATAGAACCAGCTATGCAATTATCTTCAAGATTAGACGGTCATATAGTGCAAGGACATATCGATACTATAGGAGAAGTTATTAAAATAGAAGAAAAAGAAAATATGTTTGATTTTTATATAAAATGCCCTAAAGAATTTATGCTTTATATTAGCAAAAAAGGAAGCATTGCTATTGATGGGGTTAGCTTAACAGTTAATGACATTTTTGAAGATTCTTTTAGACTTAGTATCATCCCTCATACTCTAAGAGATACATTGCTAGGGACTTATCAAATAACAAGAAAAGTAAATATAGAAACAGACTTTTTAGCAAAGCAAATAGTGCATACAATAAATAAAATGGATATTTTAAATAAAGACAAAGAAAACAAAACATCTTGGAGTGACATAGATAAAATAAATTTATCTTATTAATTATGAATGCAAATACATATGAGCAAATAGCAATGAAAGCAAAAGAATTTAATTCACATCTAATATCTAATCCTTCTTTTTTAGAGCATATAATCACAAAAAAAATGGATATTGATAATTTTGATTTAATTAAAAAAGTAATAAATTCAGTTGAAGAAATAGAAGAAAATAATAAATTAAGTGAATTAGAAGAATTTCAATAAACTTTAATGAAAAATAACTTAAACAAAGAACAACAAAAAGCAGTAGAGCATATCGATGGTCCTTTACTTATTTTAGCGGGAGCAGGGACAGGAAAAACGGCTACCATTACTCATAGATTAGCTTATTTGGTTAATCTAGGAATTGACCCTAGCAGTATTTTAACTCTCACTTTTACAAATAAATCAGCAAAAGAGATGAGAGATAGATCATTCTCTTTACTTGATGGAAGCTTGACTAGCTCTCCATTGCTTTGCACTTTCCATAAATTTGGATTATTGTTTTTACAGCTTTATATCCATAAACTTGATAGACAAAATAATTTTGTAATTATAGATAAATCAGATAGAACTAAAATATTAAAAAATATAGATAACTCACTTCCTCCATCTTATGTCAGCTCTTGTATTTCTGAGTTTAAAAATTCTGGGTTTTTATCTAATGGAGAAAATACCCTAAGTCATATTAAGGATTATGAAAAAATAATCAGTATTTATAAAAAATATGAAAAATTATTAATTGATGATAATTTATTGGATTTTGATGATTTGATATTGCTTCCATTTATTATAATGAATAAATTTCAAGATGTAAGAAACGAAATAAGCTCTAAATATGCCTATGTGATGGTAGATGAATTTCAAGATACGAATGATTTACAGCTTAATCTAATAAAACAAATTTGCTCTAATCATAATAATATATGTGTGGTAGGAGATGATGACCAAAGCATTTATAGCTGGAGAGGTGCGAATATAAAAAATATTTTAGATTTTGATAAGCATTTTAAAGAAACTAAAAAAATAATCCTAAATCAAAATTATAGATCTAGTATAGAAATATTAGATTTTGCTAATGACATCATAGCTTCTAATTCAAATAGATACCCAAAGCATTTAAAAAGCAATATAGGAAATAAAGAAAAAGTAGATATTATTTATTCTAATAATGAGCATGAAGAGGGGATGAAGATAGCTAGTATTATAAATAAACTAAGAAAAGATGGCTCTAGTATGTCTAATATGGCGATACTTTTTAGAGTTCATGCAATCTCAAGGTCGATTGAGGAATATCTAAATAAATTTAATATACCTTATAAAATAATAGGTGGTATTAAATTTTATGAGCGAGCAGAAATTAAAGACATTATAGCTTATTTTAGAGTGATAGAATTACAAGATGATTTTTCATTAAAAAGAATTATTAATGTTCCTAAAAGAGGAATAGGCAAAAGAAGTGTAGAAAAAATGGAAATAGCTTCTAAAAAAAAGAATATGAAGATATTTGACTTCATCGTATCATCAAGTGATAGCGAACTTGATGAAGTGATAGGAGCAAGAAATAGAAAAAGTGCAAAAGAATTTGCAGAAAATATTCACTTTTTACAAGACATAGCAAAAAGCAAAATAAAGAGCCTCTCTTATGAGCTAGAAAGCTCTTTTTCAATCCGAGACTATTATGAATCAATGCAAGACTCATATAATAGATTAGCAAACATAGACGAATTTTACTCATATTTTTCAGAATACATAGAGGGAGATAATCACTCTTTGCCTAGCTTTTTAAATGACATAGCCCTACAGGGAGAACAAGACAATATAGAAGATGAATATTTATACCTTATGAGCATTCATGCAAGTAAAGGCTTAGAATTTGAAAATGTAATGGTGGTAGGCTTAGAAAATGGAGTATTTCCCATCATAGCTGAGGATGTAGACATAGAAGAAGAGCGAAGACTAGCCTATGTAGCAAGCACAAGAGCAAAACATAAACTAACATTCTTCTCATCTCAAAGCCGACTATACAAAGGAAGAGGCACAATCCTTAGTCCTAGCTTATTCTTAACTAAAGGCGAAGAAATGCCATTTATATCAAAAAAAACAAATAATGATTTTAAAATTGGTGATGTAGCTAAACATAAAGTTTTTGGTTTTGGAAAAGTGATAGAAATTAAAAATGAAAACAACAAAGAAAAAATTCTAATTAATTTCGGAGGAAATAAAAGAGAGCTTCTTTCTGCTTATGTAGATAAAGTTTAAAAATTGTGATAATGGTAGATTATCACAATTTTAAAAGATAGCTTTTTGTATTAATGCCTCTACTTTATCTTTATATAAATGTAATTTCTCTTTATTTGTGGATTCAAATCTGCTTACTAGCACTGGAGTGGTGTTTGAAGCTCTTATTAATGCCCATCCATTTTCAAAAATAATTCTCAGTCCGTCTATTTCTATGATGTCTTTTATTTTAGGTAAATCATTTTCTTTGTTGTTTAGCATTTCTCTTATTTTTTGGATTATTTCAAATTTATTTATTTCAGATACTTCTGTTTTTATTTCGTCTGTTGTCCATATTTTTGGTAATTTAGATACCTCCATATCTATGTCCATATTATTATGAATAAGCTCTAATATTCTAAGAGTAGCATATATGGCATCATCAAAACCAAAATATCTGTCATTGAAAAATAAATGTCCTGATACTTCTGCTCCAAAGTCTGCACCTACTTCTTTTATTTTTACCTTTAGATTGCTGTGTCCTGTTTTATACATTATGGCATTTCCACCATTTTTATTAATTATATCATACATTATTTGAGAACATTTCACTTCTCCTACTATGGTTGGTTTATCCATTGTGGAAGCAAATAATAATGCTAGAATGTCTCCTTTTACATTATTTTTTTTTGTAAGAAAGGCTATCCTATCGGCATCTCCATCGTAGGCAAATGCATATTTATAATCTTTTTCTAATGCTTTTTTGACATCTTTTAAGTTTTTTTCTTCGCTAGGGTCTGGATGATGATTAGGAAAAGTTCCATCTGGCTTACAGTATATTCCATCATAATTTAATTCTAAATTATCTAATATTTTGCTAAGAACTGTGTCGGCAACTCCATTTCCACAATCTATGATAAATTTATCTTTCATTCCTTTAAGATGTGAAAATTCTTTACTCATCCAATCTATATATAATGACTTAGAATCTATTTTTTTATGCTTATCATCATTACCTATTTTTTTATCTTGATTATCAATAATCTTATCTCCTAATGAATAAATGTCATTAGAAAAAAAAGGTTTATTATTTATCGTCATTTTAAATCCATTATAATTACTTGGATTATGGCTTCCTGTAATCATAATAGAAGCATTAGGTTTTTCTCCATCAAATTCAAAATAATTAGAAAAATAATTAACTCCTGTGGCTACCATACCCATAGATAAAACCTTGCAATTAGCTTCATTTAATCCGCAACTTAAATATTTAAAAAGTATCTCAGAATGTGTTCTGGCATCGTAGCCTATGCTGACTATTGCATTATTTTTGTTTTTCTTCACTACTTCACAGCCAAAATAATAACCAAGAAGTTTTATTGATTTTTCATTTAATTCATCAGGATATATGCCCCTTATATCGTATTCTCTAAAAATTGTTTTTTGTATCATTTATTATTCTCTTTATCTGTTTTTATAACTATATTATACTATAATATGGTTATGGAATACTATAAAAATTTTTATCAAATAAAATCAAATGAAGAGATATTTAATGAAATAGAAAAAGAAAAAGAATACATTGGTTATTATGATTTGCCATTTCAAGATACTGTGGAAATCAAAAATTATGCAAAAAAAATCAAACAAAAACATATAGTTATCGTAGGAATAGGTGGAAGCACTTCAGGGACAAAAGCAATATATGAGTTTTTATTGACTTCAAATGATTATAAGAAAAAATTACATTTTTTAGAGACAACAGACCCCTTATATATTAATCATAAGCTAGATTTTGTTGATTTAAATGATGCTTTATTTTTAATAGTGTCAAAATCTGGCTCTACTATCGAGACTATTTCTATCTTTAAGTATATATCATCTTTGGTTAAGATAGATGAAGAAAATACTATTATTATCAGTGATGAAAAAAATCCTCTTAGTGAGTTTGCTAATAATCAAAATATAAAATTATTTAATATAGGTAATTCTGTAGGTGGGAGATTTTCTGCATTTTCTGCTGTAGGACTTGTGCCTCTTGCTATTATAGGGGTTGATATTGATGAGCTTTTAAGTGGATGTAAAAATGTGCATAAAAGTTTTTTTTCAAAAGAAAAATATTATAAATTAATTATGGAAAAAGCAAGGTTTTTTGTAGAAAACAAAAATAGATTTAATATCAATATTGTTTTATCTTATTTGAACTCTCTTGAGGGCTTTAATAAATGGTATATTCAATTATGGGGAGAATCATTAGGGAAATTAAACATAAATAAAACGAGACAAGGATTAACTCCTATAGGTCTGATAGGTCCTAATGACCAGCATAGTTTTTTACAGCTAGTAATGGATGGAAATAGAGATAAAACTCTTACTTTTATTAAAATAAATGACTTTAAGGATGAAACAAAAATACCAGAAAATACTTTAAGTGGATTTAATGAATTAGGATATATAGATAATGTAGGTTTTCAACATCTAATCAATAAACAAGCTGATGCTACAATCAGCTCCATAGATGAGCAAAAAGATATTCCTTATGATATTATCACTCTTGATGGAGTAGATGAAAAAAGTATAGCAAAACTTATGTATATGTATCAAATGCTTACATCTTGTGTGGGTAAATTTGTGCAGATAGATACATATAATCAGCCTGG
Organism: Campylobacterota bacterium; assembly: GCA_029255845.1. Lineage (GTDB taxonomy): Bacteria > Campylobacterota > Campylobacteria > Campylobacterales > JAJVLF01 > JAJVLF01. The sequence goes on from JAJVLF010000014.1 coordinate 39,632, forward strand.
AGTTGAAAGTGGAAAAAAAATTCTTAAAGAAATACTAAAAGGTAAATAATGAATAAAATAACAAAATGCATATTCCCATCAGCAGGATATGGGACAAGGCTTTTACCTATCACAAAAACAATACCAAAAGAAATGCTCTTAGTTCATACTAAGCCATTAATACAATATGGAGTGGAGGAAGCTATAGAAGCTGGATGCGATATTATGGGGATAATCACTAATAAAAATAAAACAGTTATAGAAGATTATTTTGATAATAACTTGGATGTAGAAAATGTAATTCAAAATAGTAGCAATAAAAATATTTTAGATGATTTAAATGATATTATAAATAATAATCAATTTATATACACAAGACAACTAGAGATTAAAGGTCTAGGAAATGCTATTTATTGTGCCAAACCATTGGTAGGGAATGAAGCATTTGCAGTCATTTTATCCGATGATTTATGTATAAATAAAAATAATGGAGTGCTATCTCAAATGATGGAAGTATATGAAAAGTATCCTAATCATTGCATAGTAGCTGTAGAAAAAATAGCTCCTGAAAAATCCAATCAATATGGAATAATTTCAGGAGAAAATATACAAGATAATCTTATTAGGGTAAATGATATGGTAGAAAAACCAGAAGAGAAAGATGCCTTATCTGATTTAGCTATTGTTGGGAGATATATTTTAACTCCTGATATATTTGATATTTTAGAAAATATGAAAAAAGGTAAAGGTGGCGAAATTCAAATCACAGATGCATTGCTAGAATTAGCAAAAAAAGGAAATGTATTGGCTGTTAATTTTGATGGGAAAAGGTTTGATTGCGGTAAGATAGATGGACTTATGGAGGCTAATAAATATTTTATGTAAATTTTTATTAATAGAGGTTCCCTTTATATTTTGTGAAATTAAGCACCTGTATAATAAAGTTTTTGCCGATTTCATAACATATTTACTAAAAATAAAAATAAAAATACTAATTAATCTTTGACTTTATTTTATATTTAGGTATAATTATAGAAATTATAATAAAAGGATTTACCAATGTTTAAGCTACCAATATATGTTTTGTTATTTTTTTATATTTTGTTTATTTTTAATTCATGTGGAGAGGGAGTTAATAATGATTCTTTAAAAAACAAAACTCTTTTAAAAAGATCAATAGAACTAACATCTCCTAAAACAATAGATATTTATGAAAACCAAACAAACACTCTTACTTTATTTGCATTAAGTAAAGATAATGTCACTTACTCTATATATAACGGTGATAGCGATGATTTTACTATAAATAGCACAAGCGGAGTAATTACATTTAAAGAAGCTCCAGATTTTGAGAAGAAAAAATTATATAATTTTAGAGCTAAAGTTAGAGATAATAATGGAAATGAAGATAATACAAATATTGTAATAAATATTTTAGATATTGATGAAAATGATATATCTTCAAAAATCATAAAAAGAGTTTTTTATGTTTCAAGAATCTCTTATCCAGGTGATCCTGTTGAGCCAGAGGAAGAAGAGAATCGCAGAAATGATGCTCCAAGAACTCCTATTACTAATGCTCCTCCTCCAGGAAATGCTCCTCCTCCTGCAGGGAATAATAGAAATAATCCTAATACGGGAACTCCTAATCCGCCAACAACGGGAGCAGATAATAATAACAACAATAACAACAATAACAACAATAACAATCAAAATGATGATGCACAACCAGCAATAGAGATAGATAAAACATACAGAAGAGATAATTATAAAAATGTAGTCATAGATGATGCAACCAATTTAATGTGGCAAGATAGTAGTGATTCTAGGGTTGCTAGAATGACATGGAGTGAGGCAAGAACATATTGTGCAAATATTAGCTTAGGAGGCTACTCAGGATGGAGATTGCCTACTTTAATTGAGTTAAATGGTATAATGGATAATAAAAAAAGCAATACTTCTGTTAGTAAGGTGTTTAAAAACATTATATCTAGGAATTATTGGAGTTCTACAAAGTATGCTTCTAATGACAGCAATGCTTGGAGCATAAATTTATATCATGGCAATACATATGGAAGCTATAAAACTAGCACTTATTATGTAACTTGCAATAGAAAGATATAATGTTTAGTAGATATATAAATAAGATTGGAGGGAATAAATTATGAAAAATATTTTTAAATTCTTAATGCTATTTTTAATTAATATAAATATAGTATTTGGATTAGATTTAACAAGAACTGGAAATATAGTAAATGATGCTTTTACAAAATTACAATGGCAAGATGATGAAAGTGTTATAATGACTCGTAAAAATTGGGATTATGCGAAAGTTTATTGCGAAAACTTAACTTTGGATAATCTTAGTGATTGGAGATTGCCAGCTAAAAATGAATTATTAAGTTTAATAGATTATTCTAAATCAAACCCTGCAATACTAGAAGATGCATTCCAAAATATAAATTCTAATTATTATTGGAGCTCTACATCTAATGCTACTTTGCATGATTATGCATGGTATATAAGTTTTGATACAGGGCTTATAGGATATATCCAAAAAAATAATAGAGAATATGTGCGATGCGTTAGGGTTGTTAGGCAGATTTAATTACTTTTAAAATATTGTAATTCGGTACTAATGATAGAATTTAAAGAAATAAACTCCACAGATGACATAAAAGAAATAACTAAATCTGCCTTTGGAGTAGATATAGAAATAAGTGGCTCTTGGGGATATTCTAAAGATAAATATACTGATTTATCTAAAATAAAAGAAAACATTAAAGGCACTCAAGAATTAATGGCTACCATGAGAGCTAATATGGAAATGAATATGCTTTTAAATGAAAATGAAAGATATGGTTCTATTAATGTGCATGAGATTTATAGAGAACAAGATGATGGGTTTGAAAAAATAAAATATGAAATTTCTGCTATGAAAGAAAGTGATTATAAGGTTTTTATTCAAGAATATAAAGATAATTTTCAAGATGATAGTTTTGATTTAGAAAATCATTTTAATAAAAGAAAAAAAGCTACTATAAAAAGAAATGTTTTCCATTACTTTAAGGTGACAAAATGAATTATGATTATGATGTAATCGTAGTAGGTGGTGGTCATGCAGGCATTGAGGCATCTTTGGCTTCTGCTAAGAGAGGGGCTAATACTCTTTTGCTTAGTATGTTGATTGAAAATATTGGGGCTTGTAGCTGTAATCCTGCTATAGGTGGTTTAGCTAAAGGGCATTTAGTTAAAGAAATTGATGCTCTTGGTGGGGTTATGGGAAAAATTACAGATTATTCAGGCATACAGTTTAAAATACTCAATAATTCAAGAGGTCCTGCTGTTAGAGGCAGTAGAGCTCAAATTGATATGGATGTTTATAAAAAATATGCTAGAAAGCTTTGCTTTAATCAAGATAATTTAGATATTTTACAAAATAAAGTTAGCTCTTTGCTTATCAAAGATGAAGAAGTTTATGGAATTAAAACATCTTTAAATGAAGAAATCACAGCTAAAAAGGTAATACTCACAACAGGAACTTTTCTAAATGGCACTATCCATATAGGCTTTGAAAAAGAAAGCTCTGGTAGATTTGGAGAGTCTTCTTCTATAGGACTTTCTAATTATTTAAAATCCATTGGTTTTGATATGCAAAGACTTAAAACAGGGACAACTCCACGAATATTAGGAAAAAGCATAAACTTTGATGAGCTAGAAACTCACGATGGAGATGAAGAAATCTCTCCATTTTCATTTTCTAGTGACAAAAAAGACATCACAAGAAAACAATTACCTTGCTTTATCACTTACACAAATGAGACAACTCATAAAATAGTAGAAGATAATTTTGATAAAGCCCCTATATTTACAGGAGTTATTGATGGAGTAGGACCTAGGTATTGTCCTAGTATAGAAGATAAAGTAGATAGATTTAGTGAAAGAAATAGACATCAAATTTTCCTAGAGCCTCAAACTGGTGACTGTGATGAATATTATGCTAATGGTATTTCTACTTCTCTACCTAATTTTGTCCAAAAAGAATTTCTAAAAACTATCAAAGGTCTTGAAAATGCTAAAATCACAAGATACGGCTATGCTGTAGAATATGATTATCTTAATCCTATCAACTTAAAGCATACCCTAGAAACAAAAAAAATAAAAAACCTCTATTTTGCTGGTCAGATAAATGGCACTACTGGATATGAAGAGGCAGCTTCTCAAGGCTTAATGGCTTCTATTAATGCCGTTAATTCGATACAAGGCAAGGAAGATTTTATTCTAAGAAGAGATGAATCATATATTGGTGTGCTAATAGATGATTTGGTCACAAAAGGAACAAAAGAGCCTTATAGGATGTTTACAAGTAGAGCAGAATATAGACTTTTATTAAGAGAAGATACGGCTTGTTTTAGGCTCTCAAAGTATGGCAATGAGTTTGGATTAATTGAAGATGATTTTTTAAATAAAGTAAATAAAGATAAAAACACAATCAAAGAAGCTCTTGATTTTTTAACTAATAATTATCTAACTCCAAATACAAACACTTTAAATTTATTAAAAAATATGGGCGAAGATAGAATAAGCGATAAGACCTTAATAGCAGATATAGTAGCTAGAAGCTCATTTAATATAAATAAATTAATCACATTAATAGATGATTTTAAAATTCATCCTAAGCACATTCAAGAGCATATATTAGTGGAAGCAAAGTATTATAGATATATAGAAAAACAAAAAATAAAAATAAACAAAATGAAAGATTTAATAAAATTCAAAATACCAAATAGTTTTTCTTATACAAATATAGCGGGTTTAAGCAATGAAGTAGTAGAGAAATTAAATATAGCAAAACCCAATAATCTTTTTGAAGCAAACCAAATAAGTGGAATTACTCCATCTGCTATTGAAGTTATTCATTTATTTTTAGAAATGGAAAAAAGAAAAAAGAAAAGTGCATAATATAAACCACTGGTCTTCTAATCATTTCTATATAGATGATTCTAAGATAAAAATTAAACATAATAATGTCGCGATAATTGATATTTTAAATGAAGTCAAAAAAGATATTAAGGGTCCTATTAATTTAAAATTTCCTCATATTGTATCTTCTAGTATAGATAGAATTTTTTCTTGTTTTAATCAAGCCATTAATAAATTTGATTATTCTAAAAGCTTTAATGCGATTTTCCCTCTTAAGGTCAATCAGTTTTCTAATTTTGTGAGTGAATTTAAAAAGCTTTCTAAAAAATATAATTACGGATTAGAGGCTGGAAGCAAGGCAGAGCTTATTATCGCTATGAATTATAATAATGAAGATTGCCCTATTATAGTAAATGGTTTCAAAGATGAAGAATTTATTAGGCTTTGTTTTTTATCTCACAAGATGAATAAAAAAACAACTATAATTATAGAAGATTTACAAGAAATAAAAAATATAATTAAGCTATCTCAAGAAATGCCTAAAAGTATTCCTTTTATAGGAATTAGAGTTAAGTTGCACACATCAGGGATTGGGATATGGAAAGAAAGCTCAGGCATTGATTCTAAATTTGGTCTCACCTCAATAGAGCTTCTCGAAGCTATATCTTTATTAAAAAAAGAAAATCTTATTCAATATTTCAAGATACTTCATTTTCATATAGGCTCTCAAATAGAAGACATTAAGCCATTAAATAAAGCCATCAAAGAAATGGGAAATATCTATGCTCAAGTTAAAAAAATGGATTCTAATGCCTTAGACTCAGTAGATATTGGAGGAGGAATGGCTGTGGAATATTCGCATAATCCTAAAAAAATATCTGTAAATTACAGCACTCAAGAGTTTGCTAATAATGTAGTTTTTTTACTAAAAGATAGCATAAATAATCAAGGCATAGAAGAGCCTCATATTTATATAGAATCGGGTAGATTTATAACTGCTCATCATAATGTCCTATTAGTGCCTGTCCTAGAGCTTTACTCACAAACATATAGTATAGATAAGATTATTAATAAGGAAAACAATCCCCCATTAGTGGATGAGCTAGACTTTATTTATAAAAACATATCTAAAAAAAATGCAAAAGAATTTCTTCACGATAGCATTATGCATATGGATAATTTATTAACATTATTTGATTTAGGCTACATAGATTTAATAGATAAAGCAAACACAGAGATATTAGTAAATTTAATTTTAAGCAAATGTGCAAAACTTCTAAGAAACATCCCAGAAGAAGAAAAAGAAGATTTACAAAATATGGTAAAAGATAGATATTTATTAAATTTCTCATTATTTAATTCCCTACCTGATTACTGGGGCATAAAACAAAAATTTCCTATAATGCCATTAGAAAACTTAGACGATGATTTAAGAAGTGCTAGCATAGTGGATATTACTTGTGATAGTGATGGAGAGATAAGATTTAACAAAGATTTCCCTATTTATCTTCATGAAATAGATTTATCAAAAGATAATTATTTTGTGGGCATATTTTTAACAGGTGCATATCAAGAAATATTAGCTATGAAGCATAATCTTTTTGATAAACCTACGGATGTGATAATAGAATGCGATAGAGCTGGCTTTAAGGTGAAAAAAATTACTCAAGCTAATAAAATATCTGATACATTGGATTTTTTAGATTTCGATATTGAAGAAATAAAAAAAGGATATTTAGATAATTTTAATAAAAAAGATTATGATTTTTTAAATATGACATTAAACTCTAGTAATTATTTATCATCTTAGAGGAAACCAGTAATTTTTCTAATTCTTGATGGGTTTTTTGCTTCGTTTTCTCTAATCTAATTTGGCAACTACTTAGTTTTTGCCAACTTTATATATAGCTAAAGTTATCTGTAAATTTAACTCCCTTACTCCTTAATATGCTTTTCAACCGTCTCTAGCACAGCCTTAACCCCAGAACTTAAAGAAAACAACCAATACTTATGATTAACAATCCACATTTTTAATTTATGTTTTTTCTCTTCTTCATTTTTAGGAGCAAAGACCACTATACTTGCTAAATTTAATTCTTGATGAATTATAAATGATTGAGTAACATCATAGAAAAGTTTTGAGAATGTTTCATTTTGAAATAATTCTTTTATTTTATCTATCTCATCGCTTAATTTTGTGAGCTTTTCATAATCTATCAAGTCATCATTTTTTTCATTTTCTGCTTTTTCTATTAAGTCAAATGCATCGCATACTTTTTCATATAACTCATCTATTCTTTTTTTTGATTTATTTCCGTATTCTATCCATTCTTCCATCATCTTATGTGCATATTCAAAAGCATTATTGCTTTCTTCTTCGCTTGGTAAAGTAAGAGTTATTTTTTCTTTTTTCTTTGTTTTATCTATATATTTATCTATAAACTCCGCAAATGGGGCTTCTATCGCTCCATGTATCCTAGCTCCACCCTCTGTGCAATTAAAGGTAGGCATTGTATCTTTTGTTTCATCTATGGTGCTTTCAAAGTAATTTTTAAATAAAATCCAGCCATCATAGGTTTTAACTACTCCTTCTCCTCCATAAGCTTCTATTTCTTTATAATCAGAAACTAACTCTTTTTGTGTCGAGCCATATACATTTCCTGCTGAGTGGCTTTCATTATTTTTACCATAAGATAAATCTTGTCCTATTAAAGCAACTCTTTTAAATTTCATAATATATGAAAGCTCATGAGCCATATTAGAGACACTCATACCTATTCCATGATAGCCCCATTCTTTTAAATCATCAAAATAAAATGTATATCCAAATGGTCGCATTACTATACATTTAGAGCCGTGGACTTCTTCAATTGATTTTTCATTTAAAACAGATGCTAATAAAAATATTTTATCTTTTTGATACTCTTTGCTAGTCCCTGAGAGGATAGAAGCAACTATTTCTGTTCTCTCAAGAGATGTAATAATATCTGCATGAATGCCATTTTTTTCTAAATGAGGCAAGCTAGCATCAGGGGATATTATGCATACATAATCTTGAATTTCTTTTAATAAAGGTATCTGCTTATCAAGAGAGGGTCCAGTAGAAACTATGATAGCAGATGAAGTATTTTTTTTATTTACTAATTCTAAAAACCTATAACTACTAACCATTTCTTTTAAATTACCCAAATGATTATCGATACCAACCAAAGAGTCTTTAGCATCATTTCCTAAAGAATAAACCATTTGCTTAATAGCTCTAGCCATTAAAGTATTAATAGATGACATAAGCTCATAATGATGATTAAGATAATATTCACTAAGAGGGTTTAATGTGAATAATTTAGCGAATATTTTATACTTTTTATCCATAAATATAGCATATGCCATAGCATAATTAAAAGTATTAGCATCTACGATAACCAATCTTCTATCTGCTATCTCCTTTTCTAAATCCACAGAGTTTAAAGCATGGATGATTATCTCATATTCACTTTCAAATACATATATATGCTCATGTTTTGGATTATTTAATAAAACCTTATATAAAATAGAGTTTCCTAAACCAAAAAAATAAAGCAATGGATAAAGAGGATTTTCTGATTCTATTTTCTTAATCGCAGTTTCTGTTTCATTTAAAGGAGATATATATATGCTAGCCTCTCTTTTAATATCTAAAATATCTATATCTAAAGGGTCTTTACCTCTTATCATATGGAAGTTTTTCTTATCTTTTGCTTCTAGCACTTTTTTATGTAAAGATGGGTTTACTTTTTTTAAAGCTTTTATGTTTTTTTTGTAAAATGTGTTTTGCATTTATTATCCTAGAAAATGTATATTTAATAATTAGGCACGGATGTTTCATATATTGATAAAAAAGTATTTATCTTCCAGTATATGGGACTAAAGTCCCATGTCCTAATTTGGAAGTGAGGTTTTAACCTCACCCTATCACAAGATAATAAGACTAGATATATAATACTAATAAAACAATCGTGTAACCATAAGCAATATGTAAGCCATAGATATAGCAAGATGATAAAACTCTTAAAAGTAAATTTAAAGAATGGGGCTATATCTAGCTTTAAACTTATTCCAACATAATCCGATTATAAATTGCAATTACTATAATTTAATATTGGGGGATATTATGCTTACAAACAATCAAGAGGCGAGTGAGAGCTTGTCATTGGAAAATGACTCTTTAGAAATAGTTGATTTTATTAAAAAAATGCTAAATTCTATCGATATGTCAAATAAATCAAAAATACTTACTAGTTTAAATACTTTAAAAACAACTATCAATAAATGAAAAAGAAAATTGTTGTTGCTATGTCAGGGGGAGTTGATTCTTCTGTATGTGCTTTATTATTGCAAGAACAAGGATATGAGGTTGAGGGGCTTTTTGTAAAAAACTGGGATTATGGGGAGCTTGGGAGTGATTGTCCTAATAGGATTGAGTTTGAAGATGCTAAGAGGGTTGGGGAATTATTAGGGATTAATGTCGTTGGTAGGAGCTTTGTGCAGGAGTATCAAGATAGGGTTTTTAAGCATTTTATAGCAGGACTAGAAAAAGGCTTGACTCCTAATCCTGATATATTATGTAATAAAGAAATGAAATTTAATGTTTTTATGCAAGAAGTTAAAAATATGAATTCAGAAACTATTGCTACTGGGCATTATGCTAAAATATCAAAGATAAATGATGAGTATATATTAGCAAAACCTAAAGATGATGATAAAAACCAAACATATTTTCTTCATGCCTTAAATCAAAAACAGCTTTCTAATGCTATGTTTCCTTTAGCTGATTTAACTAAAAAAGAAGTTCGAGAAATAGCAAGAAAAAATAATCTTCCAGTAAGTGAAAAGAAAGATAGCACAGGGATATGCTTTATAGGAAAGCAAAAATTTGATACTTTTATATCTAATTATATAAAAAGAGTAGCAGGTGATATAGTAGATGATAAAGGTAATAAGGTAGGAGTTCATACAGGCTTAGCTGGATATACGATAGGACAAAGAAAAGGCTTGGGCATTGGTGGGAGTAAATCAGGAGATGGGTCTGCTTGGTATGTAGCTAAAAAAGATGTGAAAGAAAATAAGCTCTATGTGGTGCAAGATACAAATCATCCATATCTTATGCAAAAAACCATAAAAGCGATAGAATTTCATTATATATCTAGCATAAAACCAAAAATAAATGATAAAATATTTGCACAAATAAGATATAGGCAAAAGCCTGTTTTATGTATCGTGAAAGATATTTCTAAGGATTATTTGGTGGTTGAATTTGAGAAAGCTCAAAGAGCTTCTACTTCGGGGCAGTATTTGGTTATTTATAAAGATGATTATTGTCTTGGTGGTGGGATTATTATGCCATTACCCGTTAAAAAGTGAGACATATAATGACTTAGAAAGTAGTTAGTTTTTATTGTTTAAAATATTCGTCCTACTTATTGTAGGTCAATATTTTAAATGATGAAAAATGACTGCTTTATGAGTTATTAGATGTCTTACTTTTTAGTGGGGAATGGCATTAATTAATTTAAAGGGAGCAAATGAAAATATTAAGAGGTATGAGGGATTTATCAGAAGATAATGCGAAAAAAATGGAGCATTTTTTAAGCATTGCTACGAAAAATGCACAAAATATGGGCTTTGGATTAATACAAACACCTTTACTAGAGCTTAGTGAGCTTTTTACTAGAGGAGTAGGAAGCTCTAGTGATATAGTAAGTAAAGAGATGTATTCTTTTATTGATAAAGGAGATAATCAAGTTTCATTAAGACCTGAGGGGACGGCTAGTGTGGTGCGATCGTATTTAGAAAATAAATTCGATAAACAAAAACAAATCAAAAAATACTATTATCACGGTGCTATGTTTAGATATGAGCGACCTCAAAAAGGTAGATTTAGACAATTTAATCAATTTGGATGTGAGAGCTTTGGAGTAGAGTCTGTCTATGAAGATGCGAATTTGATTTTATTATGTGATAAGATATTTAAAGATTTAAAAATAGAAAATATTTTAGAGATTAATTCACTAGGATGTGATGACTGTATGCCTAAATATAAAAAAAATCTCCAAAAACAATGGCTCACATATAAAGATGACTTTTGTGAAGACTGCCATCATAGGATAGATAAAAACCCAATGAGGATTTTTGATTGTAAAAATAAAAAATGCAATGAAACTAGTCTTAATTTTTCCTTTATTAGTGATAATTTATGCGAATGCTGTCAAAATGACTTTACAAAATTACAAAGTATTTTAAAAGAAAATAATATAAATTTTATAATAAACAAAAACCTAGTAAGAGGATTAGATTATTATTCAAAAACAGCATTTGAATTTATAAGCAACAATCTAGGCTCTCAAAGTGCCATAGCTGGTGGAGGAAGATATGATAAGCTTATTGATATATTAGGAGGAGATATCGTAGGGGCTATTGGTTTTGCTATAGGGATAGATAGGATATTAGAGCTTATTAATATGAAAGAGACAAGAGAAGGCATATATTTTGGCTCCTTAGATGAGATATATATAGATAAGCTATATTCTTTATATGTTCAAAAATCAGATAAAGAAAAAGTATTTATAGAATATACCGCAAAAAAACTACAAAAGCATTTAAAAATAGCAGATAAAAGAAATGCTAGATATTGTGCTATATTAGGGGAAGATGAGATGAGTAAAAATAGTATATGGATTAAAGATTTAGAAGATAAAACTGAAAAAATTATTTCTTTTGATAATTTTTTAATAAATTAAAGGGGACCTCTAAAAACCCAAATAATTTAGATGATGTCAGATTTTTGTCATA
>JAJVLF010000140.1 GCA_029255845.1 Campylobacterota bacterium
TATTTTCTCTACACATAGAAAAGGAAGTATTACTTGAAATATAAATATAAATATAAAGAATATCTGGAATCGTCAAAGAAACATTTACATACATGTGAGTGCCTACTAAATAGTTTAACGAATAAAACTTGTGAAAATAGGCGGCAATCTTTGATTAATAATATTCATTATCTTAGTGGATATATTATAGAAATGGCTTTAAAATATAGGATATATAGAAATAGCAACTACAATAGGAATAGTGACATAACAAAATTTTCTAATTACAATAAGATTAAGCACCACAACTTAAAAACTCTCTTTGATCAATGCAGTGCATCAATTAGTCTAGGTAATAATTTTATGAAAAATAGTAAATGGAGTATAGAAGAACGATATAAAGTTAATAAAAAATTTTCACTTGAAGAAGTAAATATTTTTTTTATTGATGCAAAAAAATGTTATAAGGAATGTGCATGTTATTAGCTACTAAAAGTATTGAGGAGTTAAATGAACTATTGGACAATAAGCTTTCTAGTGACATCATAAAAGATTATAGAATTTATTTAATGCTTGACACTACCATAGGAATTGACGTTGTTCTTAATGAAGAAAATGAAGAAAATGAAGAATTATTAAAAGAGTTAGAAAATATTTCTTTGGTAAAAATAGACTATGAACAAATATCACTTAATGATTATGAAAACGACTCTTTTTATGAACACAAATTTTCATCTGATAATAAAATTGACCTAGGATACAAAAGAAGGCTTAGCAATCTTGATAATACAAAATCAACAAATGATGAATTTTCTAAAATACCTATTGTTTCTTTTTATAGCTATAAGGGAGGTGTTGGCAGAACTACATCTTTGGTTTCATTTGCTAATTATTTATCATACACAAAAGGCAAAAAAGTATTAATGATAGACTTTGATTTAGAGGCACCAGGGTTGAGTAATTTTTTTGGTTCAAGTATGAATAATTTAGATAAAAATGGTCTCGTAGAATATGTCTTAGATAAGCAATCCTCAAAAGAAGATAATTTAGGCATTGTAGAAAACTATCTAGTGGAAGTTCCAAGAAAGTACACCAATGATGGATCTATTTATATTATGTCAGCAGGAAATTTATCTAATTCTGAAAATGTCAAAAGTTATTTAGAAGGGTTGGCTAGAATTGACATTACAGGAAATAATAATATGCTTGATCAATTGAAAGGCTTAATAGAGGATATAGATAAGGCTATAGAGCCAGATATAATACTTATTGACTCTAGAACGGGCTTTAACGATATTTTTGGTATTTTATTAAATAAATTAAGTAAGATTGTTGTTGGCATTTTTGAGGAAAATAAACAAACAAATGTTGGCTTAGAAATGTTTATAGATAAATGTCTTATAAATGATAAAAATATAGCAAAACCGTTTTTTCTTAATTCTCAAATCAATAAACAAGATGAGCATGAAACAAGATTAAAAGACTTTCAAGATACAATAGATGAATATCTAAGCGATGATTACAAAGATATAAATGATAATTCTATTGTGGTATTTCCACTAAAAAACAATAGAGTATTATCTAACTTAGGCACATTAAAAGAAAATGATGATGAGTATTTAGAATTCATAAAGGATATGCCTAAAGATTATCAAAAATATTGTAAATCTCTGTATGAGCTAACTTTTGATGACACTGTACTCAAAGTTAATACCACTCTGGATCATCCTACTAAAACGGTAGATAAGTCTTCTATATTACATACATTATTGAGCAATTTTCCAGAACCTTATGGAGAAAATATTAAAGACTTTGATGATGATTTTTTTAATAAAAAATTCTTTTTTAGAAAATGCTTTGAGGATATTTTCAATTATGATAAAATGCTAATTATAGGATCAAAAGGGACAGGGAAAACAACATTATATAACTCTCTAAAAAATGATGATTTTTTAAAAACTCTTAAAACAAAAGCTGGTAGATCTAATAATCGTATTAAAGCTATTAATATAATATCATCTCATGATGGTAATGATCCAAATAACCCTAAATATATAGAAATTAATAATATTTTTGATGACGATATGAAAGAAGAAGATTATAAAAAGTTTTGGCTAATATTTATAACAAACTCTATATTACTTGACTTAAAAAGTGATGGCTATACTAAACAAATAGACAGTCTTCCTCAAGAGTTTGTTCCCTCTAAAGCAACAGTTTTAAAAAAATTATTTTTAAGCTTCGTAAGTGATGATGAACAGTTTATAAAAATAGAAAATGAATTAACTAATATAAATAAATGGTTAAAACAAAAAGAAACTACCTTAATGATAGCTTTTGATCAATTAGACTTTGTTGTTAAGCCAGATATGTGGAATAAGGCCATAGTTCCATTAATTAATTATTTTAAAAGCAACCCTTATGATAAAATACACCCTAAGCTATTTCTTAGAAGTGATTTATTTAATAAATTATCTAATATAACAAATAAACAATCTTTAGAAAGTAGGTCAATATATCTAAATTGGTCTAAAGAAGAAATATTTGGATTTTTATTTAAAACTATTTTTGCTTTTGCTAAAGAAGACTTTTTAGATTTTATGGAACAAAATGACTCGTATAAAGATAGTGCGATGGAAATAAAAAAATATCTAAAAAAAGAAAAAGTATTTAATCAAGTTAAACTAGAAGCTTATTATTTAGAACCGTTAGTAGAAGTATTTTTTGGAAAATCTGCTGATATGAATTCAAGTGCTAGTAGAGTGCATGGTAAACCGTATGATTGGTTTTATAAAAACTTATCTAATGCTAATAATACTATATCCTTAAGACCTTTCTTAGATTTAATTAAATATGCTATTGAAAAATCTATTAATGATGATGATGTTAATAAGCTTCCTCTTTTAGGAGCTTCATATTACGCAGAATATGGAGCTAGAAAACAATGTGTGCAAAGATATTTTGATGACTTATCGGATGAGAAAGGAAATGAGCTTTTTAAAAATATCATCAGTATCATTAAAGAAAATGATTTTCCAAATGAGCTACGAAATAGGGAGTCTCGGGGGTTCAAATATGAAAAATTTATGAAAAATATAGTTGACTCAATTAATAAAGATAGAACGGAAAAAATAATCAAAGAAGATATTGAAAACTCTCTAATACATAATGAAGTTATTAATATTGAATACAGAGGTCGTAGTGGGAAAAAGTTAACTTTTGCATATTTGTATAAATATTTTTTAGGCTTAAGAGGTTAAGTTTTTATGAGCATCAATGATAAAAACTAAGGAAAAGGCATCCTTGCTACACCTCTCCTGATACTGTCAAATTTTAGGGTCTGGTAACAACTATAATACTCCCACTTTCCAATACCATCACTCGTTCCACCTTTCCCGAGACTGTGAAATAACCACAAGAAATATACCTCATTTACCCAATAATACAAATTTTCTCTTAAAAATTAACCCTATAAAAATAATTCCAAAATAAAAACCCAAATAAAAAATGAGGGTCAAAAAATGAGGGTCAGAGATTTACTATTTACTAAAAAATGAGGGTCAGAGATTTACTATTTACTAAAAACTTACCCTACTTCGATAAAACATAACTCCATCACTAAAAC
>JAJVLF010000141.1 GCA_029255845.1 Campylobacterota bacterium
AATTAGTCTTATTATCTCAAATTTTTAACTCTAATAGCAAGAGCATACTACCAGACAAAAAAGAAAAAAATTATAAAAAATATTTGAATATGTCAAAAACACTTAGCCCCATAGTATTTACAGTAAAGCCAAAACTTAGGGAGCTAGGAGATGGTTTTGAATTTTCTGTTTTTGATTATAAAGATGATGTTGCAATTAGCATAAATTTGATATTTCAAATCATATTTTTTGTTAAGATGAATGATGTTAAGAATTTGATTAATTCTTAGATAAAATAAATAATAAAAAACAAAGGGAAAAATGATAACTTTACTAAAAAATACAACAATAGCTTTATTTGCTATATTAATAATTAATAGTTGTGGAAGTGACACTAATGGCTCTTCTAATCCTCCAGTCACTGATTTTGCTCCAAAAACTGCTGGCGGATTTGAAGACACCTTTACAGGTAGAACAATAACATCACCTTCAGGAAGTAAAGTAACAATACTTAAAAATAAGCAAGGTAGATATTTTATTTATGATCAGCTTCTGTCAGGGTCGTATACATATTCATATATAACAAAAAATACTATTACCATAAAACATACAATAAATGATATTATTTGCAATCAAACTTTAACTTTTACATCTCAGTTTGATGGAGAAATGGATGAAAAGTGCACAACATATGGTGCTAATAACAATATTAATGTTCAGGCAGCTAGTGGTAAGTTTAATATTGGCAGGAAGCTATCAGAGGAACGATAAATTTCCCTCGTTGTATAAAATTATAGATAATTAATAGAAAATTGATTAGCGACTATTGTGTATGTAGAGCTTGTTTTTAAGTTTGTTTTGTCAGTGACTACTACTTTTATATTCCCACTTATTGCATCATTAAAATTATTTATCACAAAGGGGTTGCTTTCATAATTTTCTATTGATATATTTTTGAGATTTTCAGTATTGCTATTATTCAAACTCCATTTATATTTTAGAGTGGATTTGTCTTCATCGCTTGCATCTACTAAAAATGATAATTTATTATTTTCTCTAATTGCTGTGATTTTTTGTATGGTGGGGGCAATTCTTATGTTGCTTGTTGATACTTTAGTAGTGAAGCTTCTTTGTAATATGCCACCTTGTTTATTGTTTAGGATTAGGTCGTGTTCATATTTGCCATCTTTGTTGGTGGGAGTGTAGTTTATTTTTATATTTCCTTGATGATTTGATAGCAATATGTCTCCTTCTAGCAAAGACATATCATTGTCATTATCATTTGGTATTATTTTATATGATATATAAGGGGCATTATTATCTTTTATATTTAAGACAATATTATTATTTGATATTATCACTTTTGTCATTTCTGGAATGCTTCTAGTTTTATTATTATTAATTGGAAATAGTATTATATGTATTTTATCTTTATCTGTAATTATATCTTTTTGTTTTATCCCATTAAATACTTCTTTGCCTTGATTGTTGTATGCACGGGTTATGAATGTTAGTTTTTTATGGACTGGCAGAGCTTGTATTTTTCCTATTTGCCAAATATTTTTTTTAAATATAAAATTTTCTTTTTTTATATATGCCTTAGAACTATTACTTTCTATTATATCTAATGTGATTGACTTTATATCAGTATCATCTGATGATTCTCTTCTTATATCTGATGTTTTACTTGTAGTAACAGATATAGATACTTTGTTAAATTCATTATTTCCACATGCACTTAGAATAAATATTATTATTAGTAAATGTGCTACTTTTTTTATGCTCAAATATAATCCTTATTATTTCAAAGATTAGCAAAAAAGATTCCATATTATTATAATACACTTCTAGTGTATGAGTGATAAGGCACCTATTTATGTATTTGTTTATGGGATATGTCAAAATATCAGTAGTGAATTAATGTAAATTAAAAATGGTCTTTGCAAGAGCATTACTCCCAATGTGAAAATAATGTCTATTAATTTACTGTATTTTCTTAAAAGTTTCTTATATAATTACTATCTAAAGTTTCATTATAAATATCTTTAATAGAGTTCTTAATGATTAGCCTAAAATTATGGCTACTATCTATATCTGTGGCATCTCTAGCATTAAATATAATGACTCTTTCATTTATACTGTCTCTACGAGATGAGCCATTTATATCGGTGGATGTATTCATATCTATCACAGATATGGTGCTATTATCATCGAGGTATTCATACATTACTTTATTGAATGTAGCTCTTATACCTCCTCCCCCTCTAAAACGGCTAGTATCTACAGATGCTACTTTTAAATCTATATTACTATCAAAGGCATTAGCTGATATATTAAAATCTAAGCTATGAGTTAGATTTCCTCCATCTCTTACTTCTACTTTTAGTTCCCCATCTATTGTGCTATCAAAGTTTTTTATAGTTAATGTCTTAGAATAAAAACCAAATAATCTTCCTAATGAGCCTGTAACACTCCAGCTATATGTTAGATTGCTAATATTTTTATCATCGGTTGCATTAGCTTCAAAAGATATTTCACTCTCGCTAATTCTATCTACTATTATGTTATTTATTACAGGTGCTATATTTAATCCAAGGTTTTTTGTTACTGTTTCTTCTATAAATACAGTAAATGTAGTTTCAAGCACCCCTCCTCTATTATTTTCTAGTTTTATTAAGTATTCATATTTGCCGTGATTTGCATTTATATTATAGGCTAAGTTGATAGTAGCTTTTTTATTTGCTATAGCTAAATTACCATTTAATGTTGTTGTGGTAATTGCACTAGCACCATTTTTTGGAGTAATGTTCCAGCTTAGCTCAGTTGCATTATTATCACCTACAATAATGTCAATATTTCCTGAAACTTGTAATATACTCCTAATTTGTGGTATGCTTGTAATATTTCCATCATCTATGGAATATAAGTTTATATAAATTTTACTATCTGTTTTATCTATTATTTTCTCAGTTCTGCCTGTAAATATGGTTGTCCCTCTATCATTTTTTGCTTTAGCTGTTAAAATTATTTTTTTAAGTGGTAGATTAAAGATCGTAAAACCATAAGGGCTTGTATTAGTTTCTTGAGAATTAACGACTTGTAGTCCTGTATCACTATAATTTACATCTACTATAATCCCCTTTATGTCACTATGAGTTCCTATTACTCCTCTGCTTATAGTATTTATTTGATTGTTTGTAAATGCTCTGCTGATATCACTTTTTTTCACCCCTACTTCTATTGATACAGTCGCTCTTTCCTCAGATAATCCGCATGATTTTATAAATAATATAGCAAATATAAATAATATGGCATATTTACTTATGGATACCATTTTACTAATCATTTTTTTTCCTATATTAAATTTTATAAAATCCCTAATTCTAATTATTTTTAATGAGAATATATATTGTTTCTATTTATTTTAGGGGACCTCTAAAAACCCAAATAATTTAGATAAT
>JAJVLF010000142.1 GCA_029255845.1 Campylobacterota bacterium
GTCAGTTTTATTGGTGGAGGAAATCGGACTACCCGGAGAAAACCACAGACATGTCGTAAGTCACTGACAAACTTTATCACATAATGTTATATGGAGTACACCTCATCGAACCCCTCTTGACTTTTATTAAGATATAAATGTGTGTACATTGTAATTTTTTGTTGTTGTGTCTCCATGGACACGACAATGTGATACATGTAGTTAGACAAACTTACCTATACAGATGCATGTATCGATAATGCCCTCGACTTGCGCTCGTGACTATGTTTACTCGATGAGACCTTTATGTTTATGTTTACACGGTCAAATGTTTCCTTCAAATTCGCTACAAACTTTACAGGTGCATCTGTTTCACAAACATATTTGACAGTCTAAATACATTAATTGTCCAACACGTTGGATGGGTCAAATTTGTGCTTGAAACAGGTGCACAGCAAAAGATTGAAGGGAAATTTTGACCGTGTGACCGCTCATTAAATGATACAGTTTGTCAATGAGTACGGAATATCGTTCATTTTCTCTGAGTAGCACTGCTTCATTTACTGATCAAACTTACCGCCATTATATAACTGAAATGTTAATTTCTTAAAGAAGTGGGTCTCAGATTACACAGAATAACATTTATTTACCAGTGTAGTTTCGTTCAATTACAGTAGGTATGTACATCACAAGAGATCGAAGATGAACGGTGTCATGCCACCAAGGGCTGTACCAATGGCGTATGTACCACCTCCTGGATATATACGTCCTCCTGCAAATTATTATGTACCACATGAACATGCAGATGTTATTAGAGAAGGCGAAACCATTGTTAAACAAGACGAAACAAATAATAATGAAACCCGACCTGAAGGCCCAGTTGAAAATGGAACTTTACCAGACTCGCCAAAACAAACTGACGACATATCAGACGTACCAAAAACAAATGGATATGCTAAAAAAAATTCAAGTATTATCCAAAAAAAGTGTGAAAGCTTATTTGAGTCCATATATAAGGCTGGTATTGCAGTTATCTCATAGATTGGATAAACCTATCTATGAGTTTGATATTATAGGAGATGAAGATATTTTCTTACCAAAAGAACTTAAAAATTTTATGAATTCTTTGGGGCATGTTTTTAGAAATGCCATTTCTCATGGCATAGAGGATGAAGAGATTAGGGTTGATTTAAACAAAAGTGAGAGAGGAGCTATATCTTGCTCTTTTTCTAAAGAACGAGATGAATTAAAAATTATAATTTCTGATGATGGCTCTGGTATAGATGTAGATAAAATTAAAGAAAAAGCAGGAAATAAGAATATGTCCGATAAAGAAGCATATTCATTTATTTTTAAAGATAACTTTTCTACTAATGATGAAGTAAGCGAGGTGTCAGGAAGAGGAGTAGGATTAAGTGCTGTTAAAAATGAATTAGATTTACTAAATGGAAATATTGAAATTTATAGTGAATTAAATATTGGAACTAGATTTATTTTTACTATTCCTATAGATGAGAACTAAATGGACCCTAATAAAATTAAACAAAGGATAAATGGATGATACCTAAATTAATGATCCAAGTAAGAAAGTTTTTAAATGAAGATATGCAAATAAAAATTAAAGATGAAATTGTAGAATTTAATGATACAGAAAGTCTTAATTTCGTAAAAGATTACACATCTGCTATATGCACAGATAGTGAAACCGTATCTGTTATCGTAATGAGTTTTGATAAAAGTGTCATTAAGTATCTTGTAAATCACTTTATGGGCGGCGAAGAGATTAAAGAAGAAGAAATTGATGTAATGTATAGTTCTATGGCAGATGAAGTCGTTAATACCATCGTTGGTTTATTTATACCATCATTACCAGATAAAGGAAAAGGTGTCAAGATTGAGCCACCAATTACAATCAATGATATATTAAATTTAAAAGATTTAAAAGAATTAAAAGAATCTAAAAATAGAGCTATACTAAATGCAAATATTGTAACTAATGTTGGCACATTATCAATTAGTGCTATTGATACAAATATAAAAAAATAAGGAAAATAAATAATGTTAAATATTTTAATAGTGGATGATTCAATAATCGTAAGAAAGCAAATTGAGAGAATTGTAACTCACTTAGGGCATCATATTGTATGTTCAGCAAAGAATTATGAAGAAGCTATGTCTGCACAATCAAATTATGATATAGACTTAGTAACCATGGATATAACAATGACAGGCAAAAATGGAGTAACTACCGCTACAGATATTTTAGCTAAAGATGCTAATATAAAAATAGTTATGGTTACTTCGCATGGTCAAGAAGACATGGTAGCAGATTCTTTAAAGGCTGGTGCCTCTGGATATATTTTAAAACCTATCACCGAAGATAAATTATCAAATGTGATAAAAAAAATATTCCCTGATGAGTGGAACCTCTAATAAGGTTTGAGTTGAAAAAGTAAAAACTAAAGGGAACCTCTAAAAACCCAAATAATTTAGATGATATTAGCTATTTATTCTGGGTTTTTAGAGGTCCCCATAAGTTATCATAAGATTATTTAGCTAAAATTCCATTTCCAAAGTTTACGAGTAGGGATACGCAAGCCGAAAGAAGCTTTAGGTTAAATTATAAGGATTTTAATATGGAAAAAGTATTATTTTTATTAGCACTTTCAAGTGCTTTTCTTTTCGGAGAAGAAGAAGTAGCAAATCAAGCTCTTAAATCATATTCAGTAGTTGCTGCTGGTATCGGTCTAGGTCTAGCTGCATTAGGTGGAGCAATAGGTATGGGAAATACTGCTGCTGCAACAATAGCTGGAACAGCTAGAAACCCATCTTTAGGTGGAAAATTAATGACAACTATGTTTGTTGCATTAGCACTTAT
Organism: Campylobacterota bacterium; assembly: GCA_029255845.1. GTDB lineage: Bacteria > Campylobacterota > Campylobacteria > Campylobacterales > JAJVLF01 > JAJVLF01. The sequence continues at coordinate 2,858 of JAJVLF010000142.1, forward strand.
CGAAGCACAAGTTATCTATACACTTGTAATCGCTTTAATCGCATTATATGCTAATCCTTTTTTAATAGGATAAGCAAACAAATAATAAAAACAAGATATTTCTTGTTTTTATTATACACATCTCTCTTTTCTTAAAAAACCCCATATATAGAATTTCTCAATCCATAAAAATATGCTATAATGCTATTTTAAATTAAAGGATATTGTATGAATAAATTAATGTTAGTTTTATGTATATTTAGTTTTAGCATTTTATTTGCTAATGAAGGAGAAGAATTACACAAAGAATCTTGTTTTTCTTGCCATAGTGTTACTCACGATAAAAAATTCTATACTAGCAGAGTAAATAAAAAGATGAAAACTTTAGCAAAACTAACTGCACAAGTAAAGATGTGTTCTGGAGCAGTAAATGCAGGATGGTTCCCTGAGGAAGAAAAATTAGTTGCAAAATGGTTAAATGATACATATTATCATTTGAAAAAATAATAATAATCTTAGCTTAATGAGACCAATGCAAATTAGAACCACCTAATCTAGGGTGATACAAGACATCATAAA
>JAJVLF010000143.1 GCA_029255845.1 Campylobacterota bacterium
TGTTTTATGTTGCTATTTTAGCATTTATTGGAATAAGGTAATTTAAATTTTTGTTTTAAATTCTTGGGGTATTATACTTTTTGATGTTGGTTTTTAGCTTAAATTTTTATAAAAGTTGGGTTACCCATTGTTTTTTAGAAAGAATCAAAATAGCCAATCAAAGTCCTTCTATCTAAGAAGAAAACAACAAAAATAAAGCAAAAGAAAAACTGCTAATAGCGATAATACTAGCACCACTTGTTAAATCATAAGCATAAGATAAAGCTAATCCTAACACAGTAAAAATAGAAGATAATATACTAGAAATCAGCATCATAGTTTTTAAAGAATTAGATAATTTTCTTGCTATGCTGATAGGTATCGTTAAAAGGGAGATTACTAAGATTAAGCCTACTGCTTTTATGGATATTATTATGGCTAGACTTGATAGGACTAAAATCAATGTCCAAAAAAAATGGACATTTATGCCTCTTATTTGGGCATATTCTTTGTCATAAGATACTGCTAAAATGTCTTTATAGTAAATGGTGATTATTATAATTATGGCTATTAATAAGGATGTCATATAGTATAAATCTTGATTGCTTATGGCTAAGATGGAGCCAAAAAGATAAGACATTAAATCCACATTATAACCAGAGGTTAAATCTATGAATATTATGCCTATCGCCATACCACTTGCCCACATAAGACCGATATATGTGTCTATTTCTTTTTTATGTTTTATGGTGATAAATGCTATTAAAAATGCACAAAAAATTGCAAATATGGAAGCTCCTAAAAATACAGGCAAAGATAAATAAATAGCAATTCCTATCCCTCCATAAGAAGCATGAGCAATGCCTCCAGCTAAAAATACCATACGATTAACTACTATTAAAGATCCTATAATTCCACTGATGATACTTAATAGTATCCCAGCAATTAGGGCATTTTGTATAAATTCATATGATAAAATCTCGTATATCGTCTCTAGCATTTATGTTCTTTTTTCATAAGCTCAAACATTTCCACTTCACAAAAATGCTCATTTTTATTGGCAAGTTTGTGATTGCTTGATATATCATGAAAAGTTAAGGTTTTATTGATATAAGCCACCTTATTCGCATACTCAAAAACAAAAGAAATATCATGACTAACGATAATGATATTAATAGTTTTATTTAATTCTTTTAATAAATGATAGACCTTGTTTTGCCCATCTAAATCAATATTGGCTGTGGGTTCATCGAGTATTAAAATTTTTGGCTCAATACATAAAGCTCTTGCTATCATTATTCTTTGTCTTTCGCCCCCTGAAAGAGAAGATATTTTTTCATATAGAAAATCACCCATTCCTACTTTTTCTAATATGGTTTTTGCAAATTCAATTTCATCTTTATTGTATTTTAGATTAAATAATTTATTCCATAGAGTTTTATTTTGTTTTTTTTGTTCATCATGTCCCATTAAAACTGCTTCTAGCACAGAGATAGGAAAGTCTATATTTATATTTGTATTTTGAGGGACATATCCAATTAGGTTAGCACTCTTATGAGGCGATGTATCTAAAACTTTAATGCTTCCATTATAGTTTTTATAAATACCTAAGATTATTTTTAAAAGAGTAGATTTGCCTCCACCATTTGGACCTATGATAGCTAGGAAATCTTTTTTAGAAACTTTTAAATTGACATTATCTAAAACCTTTTCCTTTTCATAAGAAAAAGATAGGTTTTCTATATCTATTAAGTATTTGCTAGACAATTTATTTCTTGATTTATTAAAAAAATATCATCTATATTTTTAATTTCTAAATTATTATATTTCTCCATACTTTTAATGATATTTTTTGATATATCATTAAAAGATATTTTTTGAGAGATGAAATTGGAAATGGCTAATTCATTACTCGCATTAATGACCACTCCTAAGTTAGGATTATTCACAATCTCATCTTTGTATTCCCATATAGGGTATCTTGCCTTGTCTATTGGGGTAAATTCAAATGATTTATTTGTTAAGTCTAAATTAGGAAGTATATTTGTGGAAAGTTTTCTATTTAATGCAAATGCTATAGCTAATTTCATATCTGGATTTGATACCTGCATAGTGCTACTACCATCTATAAAATCAACTATCGCATGGATGTATGAATTTTTCTCTATTAAAGCATCTACTTTATTGGTATTAAAAAGCCATTTAGTTTCTATTAATTCAAAAACCTTATTTACCATAGTCGCACTATCTATGGTTATCTTATTTCCCATACTCCAATTTGGATGAGATAGGACTTTTTTTAAGCTCACATTTTCCATATCTTTTAGAGGAGTATCTCTTAATGCCCCTCCACTTGCCGTGATTGTTATCTTAGATACCTCTCTGCCATTTAATAAATACCAAATAGCAAAATGCTCACTATCTATGGCTATTATCTTTGTAGTATCTATGAATTTACCTGCTACAACGAGGCTTTCTTTATTTGCTAAAGCCACCGTTTTATTTAGCTTAATAGACTCAATAGTAGGAGTAAGTCCCATAAAGCCAACAAGAGCATTAACAACTAAATCACTCTTAGAATCTTTAAGCATAGAAAGTATAGCTTCTTCACCGCAATATACGGTGCTATGAATAACTTTCTTTTTAATACCCTCATTAGCCACTATGACTAATTTTGGTTTATGAGTTTTAATCTGCTCGTTTAACAGCTTATAATTATGACCAGCTACTAAGACCTCTATATCAATGCCAAACTTTTTAGCAATAAAAAGAGCATTAACACCAATAGAACCCGTAGAGCCTAATACAATCATATATATATTTTTAATAAAACAAATAAAACAGGAGCAGAGAAGATATATCCATCTAGTCTATCTAGCACCCCACCATGACCAGGAAGAATATCTCCACTATCTTTAACATCTGCCTTTCTTTTTAAAGAGCTTTCATATAAGTCCCCAAATACAGAAGCCAAAGAAACAAAAAATGCAATAACAAACATAAAAATCCCACCACCAATAACAAAAGCAAATATCCCAGCTACCACAGTCCCTATAACTACACCACCAACACTACCTTCTACCGTCTTATTAGGCGATATTTCTGAGAATTGTGTTTTACCAATAGACTTACCCACTACAAAAGCACCAATATCTGTCAAAGACACCGCTAATATCAAAAACAAAAACACAGTAGGAGGAAAAGTATTTAATATACTAAGCAAAAAACTAATCCCTAAAACAGGGTATAAAAGCATATCCATATTTTCTTTTTCAAAAGTATAAAGATAAACACTAAAAGAAAGAGCCACAATATAAGCAAGGATAACAAGCAAATAAACATCATTAACCCAAAAACTAAGAAAGTATATAAAAAAAACAGAGAAGATCGGAAGAGCACA
>JAJVLF010000144.1 GCA_029255845.1 Campylobacterota bacterium
GAAAGTATACCTTTGTTAGTCCCCTTATTGTAGTGCTTTAAAGAAAATGTTGGGAATGTTCGCTCCCAAAGCACTTATCTTTAATCATTGAAAATATTACCCTACAATAAGTAGGGCGAATATTTTAAATAATTAAATATAAGCACTTTGGAAGCTATTCTATGTACTTAATAGTTAATGGGGATTGGTATAATTTTGTAGGGCTTAATTCAGCTAAAACCATTAAGTTTGGAAATGTTAGAATATAGCATATTAATAAAATAGGGAGTTTTATCATGTTAGAAATCATTATCATAACAATATTTGTATCAACATTTTTAAATCTATTTTTAGCACAATTCAAAATACCTACTATTATAGGGTATATAACAACAGGGACAATAATAGCTTATAGTTTTGAATTGCATGATCATACACATAATAGTGAATTAAAAGAAATAGCAGAATTTGGTGTAGTTTTTTTGATGTTTACTATTGGTTTAGAGTTTTCGGTAAATCATCTTATTAAGATGAAAAAGGCAGTTTTTTTGTATGGTGGGATGCAAGTAGTTTTCACTGCTGTAGTTTTTATTTTTATTGCGAATTATTTTTTTAATATTGAGATTAAATCATCTATTATTATAGGTTTAGCCTTAGCTCTTTCTTCTACTGCGATAGTTTTAAAGATTTTAAATGAAAATGGTGGAATAAATAAACCATATGGCAGAAATGTTTTAGGAGTATTGCTCTTTCAGGATATAGCAGTAATACCTATTTTACTTATGATAACTATCTTTTCAGCTAAAAGTGGCTCTATTACTGACTTACTTTCTACCACCTTTATAAATGCTACGATATTATTAATTAGTTTATTTGTAGTAGGCAAATATTTACTAGAGCCATTTTTTGGTGCCATAGCTAAAGCAAAATCCAATGAAATATTTATAAGCTCTATACTTCTTGTAGTGATAGGCTCATCCTATATGGCTCATGCATTTGGCTTCTCTTATTCATTAGGAGCTTTTATAGCTGGTATGATGATAGCAGAAACCAATTACAGAAACCAAGTAGAGGCTGACTTGATACCTTTTAGAGATTTGCTTTTAGGTGTATTTTTCATTACTGTTGGTATGCAAATTGATTTTGCCATTATAGCTGAAAAAATAGGCATAATATCTATGCTTTTAATCGCGATAACAATAATAAAAATAATTATGGTTTATGGGATATTTAGATTAAAATCAGGCTCTAAAAATGCAATTAAAACAGCTCTTTCTATTTTTCAATTAGGTGAATTTGCTCTAGTTGTGTTTGAATTATCATTTGCAAAGGGATTATTAGAAGAAACTTTAGGGCAAATCTTGATAGTAACAGTAATCATATCTATGATTATCACACCATTTGTCTTAAATCACATATCTGACATCGTAGATATATTTGATTATTCTAATTCTAAAGCAAGTAATGACAATCATCATAAAAGAGGGGACTTAGAAAATCATATCATACTTATAGGCTATGGCAAACTAGGAAGATACATTTCCAACCTTATCCAAAAAGAAGGGCTTAGTTTTATTGTCGTAGAATTAGACATCGAAACTGTAAAAAATGCTAAAAAACAAAATATCCCCATAGTATTTGGTAATGCCTCTCAAAAACATCTCTTAGAGTCTTTAAATATAAAAAAAGCTTCCTCAGTAATAATCTCAATAGGAAATAGCCACAAGCTCCAACATCTATGCGAAGTAGTAAATGATTTAACATATAATGCAAAAACAATAGTAAAAGTAAATACTTTTGAAGACAAAGAATTATTATCAAGCTTGAATTTATCTAAGATTGTAGTAGAGACAGAAAAGACAGCAGATGTTATGTTTGAAGAAGCTGTTAATTGTATGATTACTCATTGTAAAATTGACCCTAAATAAACTATGCAGATATTAGCGGATATAAAAAAAGATTTGTTTGTGAGTGAGAGATGTGCATTAGTTTCTTTAAGGCAAAAAACTCTCAATCAATTTACCTTTTCTTTGTAAAACCAAAACCCCATTTTTTAAAGCTTTTTCTCGGACATTATCTTCAATCTGAAATGAAGCTAAAGCTAAGTGATGATTATAATCTTTATATATAGGAAATAGCTTTTTAAAGTTTTTATATTTCTTATTTATTAGTTTATTTAAATCTTTACTTTTAGCTCTATATTTAGTTTCTATGATTAAAATATCTTTTCCATTTACTAATAAAATATCATATTCATCAGATACATTATCCCTATCTTTTTTTAAATTTTTAAATATTTCATCATATTTTATACTTGCTACGGTTTTAGTTGTTCTTATAGAGTTGTAAAAAAATTCTTCTGCTACCTTTCCTTGGCTCTTTGTTATTCCTCCTAGGTGAATGCCTACATTTTTTAATGTTTTTTTTGTATCTTCTGATTGTTCGATTGTTTTTTGTAATTGCTTGTCTGTTTTCTGTAATTGCTCATCTGTCCTTTGTAGTTGCTCATCTGTTTTCTTAGACTCCACCGCTAAAGAAGCTACTAAGTCTTTTAATTCTTGGTCTGTCATTTTTTGTTTCCTGTATTTGATGTGTAAATATTATAGCATATTTAGGGAACCTCTATTAATTCAAATAATTTAGATAATATTAGCTATTTATTTTGAATTAATAGAGGTTCCCTTTAGGATATTATTTGTTGTTGGGTCTTGTGATATTATTTTTCCTCGTCCTCATCGTCCTCGATGTGAATGCATACAGGACTTGATGGTGATAGTAGAAAAGATTTGTTTAGGGAATGAGGTTATTATTATTTGTGTTTTAATAAAAGAATAATGAGGTTTTTGCATAATAAGGGTGGTTGTTCTTCCTCATTCCAAAGCTGGAGCTTTGGAACGAGAGATGAGAGAGATAGGCATTGATAGTCATTTTATCTAACCTTTTTTAAATCTTCATTGACTTATTGTCCATATTAATATATAATTTCTTTTGTATTTCGATATACACTTAGCCGTAAGGCAGACCTGCTCACTTTTAGTGGGTGGGGTCAATTAATAATCTCATTTTATTCACGATAATTTCAAATTCTTTATTATTTAATGTTCCTATTTTGTTTAATAGTCTCTTTTTGCTAAATGTCCTAAATTGATATATTATGGCATAGCTACTGATATTTTTTTTGCTATGCTTATCTGCATAATTTATATTGTGAAAATAGTCATTATTATTTTTTATCGTTGTAGTAGTAGGGATACCGATAAATAAATCGCTAGTTAATTGCTTGATTATTATAGTAGGTCTTAAAAATAAATCACCTTTCCCATATTCCTCACTACCTATATTTTTACCAACTTTTACCCAATAAAT
>JAJVLF010000145.1 GCA_029255845.1 Campylobacterota bacterium
AGTCTAGTATGTAAATAAATACCTAATTATTTGTAAACCTTATTTTTATTAAAACTTCTACTCTCTCCATTGACAGCAATTATAACTCTAAATACTCCCCAACATCAACCCTATCCTCACCTATCCTAGACAATAAAATAAACTCTATCATCCTATCAAAATCTTTAACTACAAACATAGTAGTTAAAGATACAATACTTTGAAAAAACTCTTTCCTAGTTCCTATCTTTTCACGAAGCTTAATATAGTTTTCATCATCAAATTCTTGTATAGTATGAAACAAAAAAGCTAAAACATTTAAACTACAAAGATTTTGAGATAAATATTGCTTACCATGTCCATAGTTATGAGATAAGTTGTATCCTTTTGTTTTTAATGTATTATTGTTTTCATTTTCTACTTTCCATCTAGTTCTACCTCCTAATATAATATCTTCAATATTACTTCTTGATATATTAATATTACTTACAAAACTAAAACAATGAAGCCTTCTACCTTCTAAGTTTACAATAACTAATTCACACCAATTAATCTCTATATTATCTGTATTATTCCCATTTAGTAATAGATTATTAATCCAGCTATATGTCCATATTTGCTTTTTACCATTATGTATTTTAGATATCTCAAATGTATTACAAGAATTAGCTCTCTTATAAGCTTCTATGCTCTTATATAAAACTTTATGAGATTTTTCTTTACATACTAATATAAATGAATGAGATTTTTCTAGTATCTTTTTTATCATAGGAAACCTTGAATATAAATCATCTCCTAATATGATTACTTCATATTGCTTTTGTAAAAATATAAAAATATTAAACTTATCTAACCATCTCTTAGAAGCATTAACTTCACAATCTTGCTTTTTATATTCACTTTTATCTCCATCTTCATTAGAAATAAATTCTTGAAATAATGCTATTACTTTTTTTAACTTTGGATGAACTATTGTTGGTGTTATAGCAACATGGAAATAGCTTATATCTCCTGTTTTTCTATCTTTCTTTCTTTGACAACATTTACAGTTTATTTTTTTAGATGAATGATATGATACTCCATCTATTGCTACTAATAGATACTTCTCCATAAATGTAAATTGTTTTATGATGCCTATCTTATCACACTTTAATAGTAAATCATTATATATGCTACTAAAGTTATTTGGATTTATTTTATCAAGTATATTTTTAATATGATTTTCTATAGGAATATTGATACCAAAAATATTCATAGCATTATCTTTTCCTTTTATATCTTTTAGTTTTCTTTGAAAACTTAACCAAGATACATTTTGGAAATAGAATATACTAAATGCTCCTAGTATTATATCATTGAAGTTATATTTTATATTACTTCTTTGCCTTCTTTCGTCTTTGATGGTTTTAATATTATTTTTGAATATTTTTATTAGCCTGTCAAATGTACTTTGTTTGTTTTTTGTCATGTTTAGCCTTAGTTGTTTGTTTGGGTATTTTATCTAAGTTTGTTTATTTGTGGGGTGGTGGTGGGTTGTAGAGTTATAATTGCTGAAGTAATAGGTAGTTCATATGAATTAAAAGGTTTTAAGCTTAAATTACAAGGAAATTATAAATTCTCTTTAGATGATAGCTTAGATGTTAGTGAGGGGATTGTTGGATTTAATCTTTCTAAAGAATTTTTTGAAAGTCTTTATTTTGAGGCATTATACGGAAAAGATGTAGAATATACATCTAATACGGCTGTTAGTTTTATATTAGGCTATAAATTTAAAAATCTTTGGTAAGAAATTATCCCTTACCCTCATCTATAAAAAGAACTAGAAGCATATTTTAACGAAACCCAAGTCTAAATTTACAAAGGTTCTTATTTTAGATATAATATGCCTTTAAAATCCAAATAAAGCTAAAAACAAATGAATGATCAAAATATACATGAAATAAATATAGAAAATACACTAAAAAAGAGCTATTTAGATTACTCTATGAGTGTTATTATAGGTAGGGCATTGCCTAATGCTAGGGATGGTCTTAAGCCTGTTCATAGACGGATACTTGTTTCTATGAATGATTTGAATATTACTAGTAAGGGTGCTTATAAGAAGTCTGCTAGGATTATCGGGGATACTATTGGTAAGTATCATCCTCATGGGGATAAGTCGGTTTATGATGCTTTGGTTCGGATGTCTCAAGACTTTTCTATGCGGTATCCTTTGATTGATGGGCAAGGGAATTTTGGGTCTATTGATGGAGATAATGCGGCGGCTATGAGATATACGGAAGCTCGTATATCTGCTATGACTGAGTATATACTTAAAGATTTAGATAAAGATACTGTTGATTTTAGAGCTACTTATGATGATAGTGGGGTGGAGCCTGAGATTATGCCTTGTGCTATTCCTAATTTACTTTTAAATGGTAGTGAAGGGATTGCTGTCGGGATGGCTACTAAAATACCGCCTCATAACTTAAATGAGATTTGTGATGGTATTGTGCATGTGGTTGAGAATAAGGGTGCTACTATTGATGATATTTTGCCTATTATTAGTGGTCCTGATTTTCCTACTAATGGGGTTATTCACGGAAGAGAAGGGATACTAGAAGCTTATAAGACTGGTAGAGGTCGTATTAAAATTCGTGCTAAAATGCATATTGAAACTCTTAAAAATGATAGAGAGCTTATAATCATAGATGAGATACCTTATCAAGTAAATAAATCTAATCTAATCACGAAAATAGCGGAGCTTGCTCGTGCTAAAGATAAAGATATTTTTCATGATATTACTAATATAAGTGATGAGAGTGATAAAAGTGAGATTCGTATTGTAATTGAGCTTAAAAGAGGGGCTATTACTGATATAATTATGAATAATCTTTTCAAGCATACTTCATTAGAGGTTACTTTTGGGATTATTTTACTTGCTGTTGATGATGGAGAGCCTAAAGTCTTTACTTTGATGGAGTTAATTAAGGTTTTTATTAAGCATAGAAAAACCATTTTAATAAGAAAGACAATTTTTGAGCTTGAAAAAGCAAAATCTAAAGCTCATTTACTTGAGGGTCTTCAAATAGCTATCGAAGATATAGATACTATTATTAATATAGTTAAAGCTAGTGCTGATAGATCTAGTGCTTCTGAGGAATTAATGCTTAAATACGAGCTTTCAGATAAGCAAGCTGGTGCTATCTTAGAAATGAGACTTGCGAGACTTACAGGGCTTGAAAAGAAAAAAATCCTTGATGAATTAAAAGAATTATATAAAGAAATAAAAAAACTAAGCTCTATTTTGCAAGACGAAAAAAAATTAAATAAAATTATCATCGAAGAAACTAAAGAAATAAAAGAAAAATTCGGAAATGAAAGAAGAACAGAAATAGAAGAAAATTATGATGCCCTAGATATGGAGGATTTAATCCCTAATGAAAGCATGGTAGTTTCTATAACTCATAAAGGATACATTAAAAGAGTAAATAGCTCTGTGTATAAAAAACAAAAAAGAGGCGGTAAAGGGAAGATAGCTCTTACATTGCATGATGATGACTTTATAGAGAATTTCTTTTCTTGTAATTCACATGATACTCTAATGATTGTAACAGAATCTGGGCAACTTCATTGGCTAAAAGTTTATAGAATACCTGAAGCTTCAAGAAATGCTATAGGTAAAAATATCGTTAATCTAATATCAATCGGTGCAAATGATAAAATTAAATCAATTATTTCTACTGATGACTTTAGCGAGAAAAAAGCTCTTATTTTCTTTACAAAACAAGGTATTATCAAAAAAACAAATCTAAAAGAATTTTCTAATATAAGAAAAAATGGAGTCAGATCAATAAACCTAAAAGATGGAGACACTCTAGTAACAGCTAAAATATCAGATGAAAACACAAAAACAATTATGATATTCACAAAACAAGCTAAATGTATTCAATTTCCTATAGACGACTGTAGAGAGCAAGGAAGAAGCACTCAAGGGGTTAAAGGTATTACATTTAAAACAAAAGATGATATAGTAGTAGATGCTACAGTAGTAGGTGGAGACCCTGAAATCCTTACAGTAGGAATAAATGGAGTAGGAAAAAGAACAAAAACTACAGCTTATAAAGTGCAAAATAGAGGCGGTAAGGGTGTAATAGCTATGAAGCTTACAGCTAAAACAGGCTCTAGTATGATTGGTATCGTAAATGTGGCAGAAGAGAATGATTTAATGGTGCTTACTGAAAGTGGAAAATTAATCAGAGTAGATATGGCTACTATCGCTAGAAGCTCTAGAAATGCTAGTGGGGTTAATATCATTAAAGGCGATAAAGTGAGTTCTATTTCTATTTGTCCTAAGATAAATGATTTGGAAGATATTGATGAGGATGATGAGTAAAGAACTAAATACTTATAAATGATAAAAAATTGAACTAGGGGGAGAATATAATATGCAACTTCAACCAAACTATATAGTTGATAGTGATAACCATAGAATTGCAGTTCA
>JAJVLF010000146.1 GCA_029255845.1 Campylobacterota bacterium
AATATCTGAGTTTTTATGTAAGCTTAAAAATCTAAATTTATCTATTTCGTCATTATTAAGCTTAATTAATTCTTTTGTTTTTTTAGAGTTCCTTGGATTTGTATCAATAATTGCTTTATGATTATGTTTTTTAGAAAACTCTTTTATAATACTAGCATCATATCCAGCATCTTGTAAATCAAATAAATAATTAACTTTTTTACTTGTTTGCTTAATAAGAGGAAGAGCAAGTGAGCTATCATGAACATTAGCCCCAGAATATATTGCACTTATTGGTATATCTCCATCTACTACACTTATATGAAGTTTACCACCTATCCATACTTCTCTATTACCTTTAGAGTTTTGTTTTACTCCTACTGCACATTTTGTAGAAATAAGACTAAGCATTTCTTTTGTTGTTTTCATTTCTTTTTGTTGTTTTAGGATTGTTGGTTTTATTGGGTTTCTTGTTTTTACTGTTTTTTTGTTATTTGATTTAGCTTTAGTTGTTTTATTATTGCTGTTTTTATCTTTGTTTTTATCTTTGTTTATATCTTTACCTTTATCTTTATCTTTGTTTATATCTTTACCTATTTTAACTTTCTCTCTAAGAGGTATCTTTGTTGCATCTGTTGCATTATATAAAAATATTTTATCTGCAAGGTAGTCTTTAATAAATTTATCATGAACTTTATTTGCTATTTTTAAATCAGATAGTTCTTTAAAAACTCTACTAAATTTAGATTCACTTGGAATATCACTAGTATATCTCCATCCACATATTACTCTTAAAGTTTTATCTACTTTAAGTCTATCTATTAAGTCTCTTGTTGTTTGTAGATTATATACGGACTTAGATATAAAAGCTCTTGCTATTTCTTCTCTATCTTTTGGAGTGTTAGTTATTTTTGTAATATGTATATGGGTTTCTATTTCTGCAAAATCTAATATCTTTATAAGTTTTTCTTCTTTAGAACTTAATATTCCTAATTGTTTTTCTAGATGTGGGAATAAAGAGTTTTCTATATTTAGAATTTTATTCCAAGTATTAGATATAGTTTTATTACATTTTTTAGATATATTTGATATGATATCACTCATAAGAAGTTTTCCTTTTTGAACCTAAAGTTAAATACAGATATTAGACTTAGTGGTTTTTGTTTTTATATGTGTTATTATAGCATTTATGGGCTTTGAGGGAGCTTTTTTGAATTTAATTTAGCTTATTTGGTGGGTTCTTTTTTTGAATTTGCAAGTGGCTCTATTAAAAGAAAGATATTTAATAAAAGTAGAAATACAAAAAGAATTAGAACCTCAATTAATAAGAAAGCAGATAAAAATATACTAGATAAAGTAATAGCGATAATAGAAGATATGACTACGAAAGATAAGGAAATAGAGGAGTTGTTGAAAAAACATCATCTTAAGTTGGTTTAAAGTTTTCTTTTTTTAATTCTAGGTTGTAAACGAAAAAATAGGAGAAAGATATACACTTTCATATATAAGATGGGTGCGAGTATATAGATAAGCTTTAATGGAAATATAGGCTGTATGCATCCCAAAGCTGGAGCTTTGGGACGAGTGACAACTAAATAAAGGAGATTTATGAGTAGTTATTTGCCTTATATTACAGCTTTTATAAGTTTGGGAGCTTTTATTTTTACAGTTTTAAAATATATTGATAGTCAAAAAGTGAAAGAAAAAAATATTAGATTTGAACAGTTCTATAAAATATTTGAATTTGTTGCTGGAAAATCATCAAATGGACATAAGTTTACTGATACACAACAGGTAGTAGCAATATATCAACTTTCAGAGTTTCAAGAATATGATTATATGGTTTTGCCAATTTTAGATTTTTACTTAAAAAAGAGTAAAAGTGAATCTGATAAAACCTTATTCAGAAAAGCTTTATTAGAAACAAAGAAAAGATTAACAAAGAGCATATAACAATTACTTAAATAAAAGAAACAAAAGGGTCTGGTATAGCCTGTAGAAAAACCAACAAAATTTAGAAACTTTTCTTGCTCCCAAGCTCCAGCTTGGTAGCATACATAAAAGAAGCAATTAAGAAAACCAAATAAAGCAACTCTCTAAATTGACACGACAAAAAAATGAGGGTCAAAAATGAGGGTCAGAGATTTACTATTTACTAAAAAACTTTACTTGCCACTAATCCAAGAATAGCATATCCACCATATTGATGGACTGTTTTAGCAAGCTTAGTTGCCTTATAGTCCAAATTATACTCTTCCCCATAAATACTTATAATTAATAAAATAATAATAGTTAGTTTTTTCATCATTTCCCTTTTTTAAATTTAAATTTCCTTATTATAAGAATCAGTAACTTTACCAAAACAAAAAACATTCTCCCCATTGTCATAAAAATACTCAAGCTTCATACTATGCAAACTCAATATTTCCCCAACTATATAAAGCCCTAATCCAAATCCATTTTTATTGCTATCATCTATGAATGCATCTCCATCTTTTAAAAGGTTTTTATTTAGTTTCTTGCCTTTACTTATCACTTTAATTGTTTTATTATCTAGTGTGATTTTTATATTTTCCCCATACTTTAAGGCATTATCTATTAGATTTTTAAACACTATACTCATACTATAAAAGTCTGCATTTATTGTTTCATCTTTTATATTTGTTTGGATGTTTTGCTCTAAATATAATAAATCACTTGCCTCATCTATTATCTCTTTTATTCTTATTGTTCGTATATTTAATTTATAATTTTTTGATGTTATTTGCTCACTTTTTGCTAATTGTTTTAATAATAAGGCTAGTCTTGTGAAGATTGAATCTAGCATAGTTTTTGTTTTATCATCTTTTATAATCTCACTTAATATTTTGCCTTTTGTTATTGGAGTGTTAAGTTCATGAAATATGTTTTTTATAAAAAGCTCTCTCGATGATTTTAGTTTTTCAAGCTTTTTCATAGAGTCATAAAAGGCATTTGATACT
>JAJVLF010000147.1 GCA_029255845.1 Campylobacterota bacterium
AAGGGTCAGGCGTTGAAAATGCACTATTATCTCATTGTAAAGTCCCTTATTATAGAATAATATAATTATATTTGGTGTATTTTCAACACCTGCCTTTAATTTTTATTTCCTAGTTTAACCAGTTTACAGTTTCAATATCAATCAATAAAGCAAAATTTAGGGTCAGGTAACAACCCACTACCTTTGTGGTTGCCACCTCTTTTTTGCACGATACAATAAGGCAAAAATGAGAAAATCATAAAGGCAAAAAACTCTCAATCAACTCCCCTTTTCTCTGCAAAACCAAAACCCCATTTTCCAAAGCCTTTCGCTTTACACTATCTTCAATCTGAAACGAAGCTAAAGCTAAATGATGATTATAATCTTTATATATAGGAAAGAGTTTTTTAAAGTTTGTATATTTTTTATTTAGTAGTTTATTCAAATCTTTTGTTTTAGTTCTATATTTAGTTTCTATTATTAAAATATCTTTTCCATTGACTAGTAGTATATCATATTCATCAGATATATTATCTCTGCTTTTCTTTAGGTTTTTAAATATTTCATCATATTTTATATTTGCTACTGTTTTATTTTTTTCTAAAGAATTATAAAAAAACTCTTCTGTTACTTTGCCTTGACTTTTTGTTATTCCTCCTAGATGAATGCCAAAATTTAGTAATTTTTTTTCTAGTCTTGCGTCAGTTTCTTTTAATTGTTTGTCAGTTTCTTTTTGTTGCTTACTAGTCTCTTTCAGCTGTTTGTCAGTTTCTTTTTGTTGCTTGTCGGTTTCTTTTTGAGCAATAGCTAAAGAGCCAACTAAATCTCTAAGTTCTTGATCTGTCATTTGTTATTATCCTATGTCATTTGTATTACATCATTATAGCAAATTATCTGATAATAAAAGTATTTTAAATAAAAATACATCAATTCTAATTGCCCCATCCTTAAATCCCCTTAAGCAAAAAATCGTATCATTATATTTTTAATTATGCAACATTATTGTTTCGTAACCACGGTAATTCAAAACTAAGAACCCCTCAACCCACATTTTAGGGTCTGGTAACAACCCACTACTTTTAAGAAATAAGTAGTGGGTTGTTACCAGACCCTTTTATTTAGGGGAGCGGTGTATTTTCAACGCCTGACCCTTAATTTTAAACAAACCTTCCATTAACATTTATTAATAAATCATTATTATTATGTTAATATATACTTCATATAATACAAACATCTCAAAAATGAGATTAATTATTTTAAAGGATATTTATGAAAAAGGTTATTTTAGGATTTGTGGTACTTTTAGGTTTATCAGCTTTGGTTTTTGGTTTTGGAGGTGGTAAGAAGGGTTATCATGGTGGGTATCATAAAGGCGGTATTTTTAGAACTGTTTATCAGCTTGATTTAAGTGATGAGCAAATTAGCAAGATTGAAGATATTAAGAAGAGCAAATCATCTGATTTTAAAAGAAAATTTAGAAAAGAAAGAAGAGAAGCTAAAAAAAATAAAAAGTCTAATTTCTCTGATGCTAGTAAATACTTAAGTGCGGATAGTTTTGATAGAGATACTTTTATAGCGTTAGCTACTACAAAAGCTAAAGAAAGAGAAGAAACAAAAGCTAAATCAAGAGAATCATTTAGAACTACTCGTATAAATGCAAAGGCTGATAATCTTCAAAAGATATTTGATGTATTAACTAAAGAGCAAAGAAGTGAACTAATTATTTTACTTGAGAAGTAGATGTATAGCATATTGATGGTGGAAGATGATTTAGATATTTCTAAGTTATTGACTAGCTATTTATTGAAATACAATATTGAAGTGTTTTCCATTGCCTCTCCTTTGGTGGCGATGGAGAAGCTTGGGATTGATAAATATGATTTGGTTTTGCTTGATTTGGGGTTGCCTGATATGGATGGGCTTGAGTTGGCTAAATTGATAAAGCTAGAATATTCTAATTTGCCTATTATTGTATCTACTGCGAGAGTTGATGTTAGTGATAAGGTTATGGCGTTTGATATAGGTGTTGATGATTATGTTTCTAAGCCTTATGATCCTAGAGAGCTTGTTGCTCGGATACAGGCTACTATTAAAAAATATGGGAATTTTCATATTGATAATAATGATGAAGTTTTTTTTGTAGATAAAACTAAAATGCAAATTAGTACTAATGGTGAAGTTATTGACTTTACTTTAGCAGAATATGAGATATTTGCTCTTTTTCTAGAAAAAAAACATCATGTGATTAATCGTGAATTTATTTTAAATAGTATAGATTCTGTTAATTGGGATAGTGGAGATAGAAGCATAGATGTGATTATATCTAGGATACGAAACAAAATAGGAGATAGTACAAAAAACCCGCTATATATTAAATCCATAAGAGGTGCTGGATATATGTATATAGGTAAGTAGATGAATAAACAATCTATATTTTTAAAATTAAATATTATTTTTTTTGTTGCTTTGGTTTCTGTATTATTGGTGGCGTTTTTTATTATAAGAGGTGTTCATTCTTATAATACTGAGATATTGAAGTTTAAGTCTAGGCTTATTTTTAAGGAAATTAGAATTTTTAATGAAATACCTCTTGAATTAATTAATGAGCTTGATTTTGATGTAGTTAAAGCGGAAGATAAAAAAGATATTTTAGATAATGCCACTCTAATTCGTCCTATGAGAAAAGGTTATTTAGATAAAAGAAATATCAAAAGAGCTCATAACAAGAAATTTAGAAATATTAAAAGAGTTAAGAGAAAGACTTATTTAATGAGATACAAAGGACATAACTTTATTTATATTAATAATAAGAATATAGATTTATTGATTAAAGGTAGATTTATTTTTTTAAGTAAGACGCTAACTTCATTTATCGCTATTATAGTGGCTATATCTTTGCTTATAATTATGTATATCTTGCTTAGGAAAAGCCTTATGCCATTAAAAAGGTTAAAGATAGATATAGAGAATTATGGAAATGGGAAAGAGATAAATACTAAGTATTCTAATAAAAAAGATGAGGTTTCTTTAATAGCCAATGCATTTTATGGCTCTATAGAAAAAATAGAAAAAATAGAATCATCCAAAAAACTATTTATAAGAAATATATCGCATGAGCTTAATACTCCTATAACAAAAGGTAAGATATTAAGTGAGATTATGGAAGATACAAAACATCAAAAGTTGCTTAACTCTATTTTCACAAGGTTATCTCTTTTAGTGAAGCAATTAATATCTACAGAGCAAATAACATCAAAGACATATAGCTTGAGCTTTAAAAAAGTAAGAATTCAAGAAATAATAGACGAAGCAAGTGATTTACTTTATTTGGATTTTGTGATTCCATCAAATGTAGAACAAGAAATAATTAATACTGATTTTAAATCAATGAGTATAGTTTTTAAAAATTTAATAGATAATGCTATTAAATATGGGGAGAATATTAATATAAAAATAGAAAATAAAATAATCAATTTTATAAGTGATGGTGATGAAATAGAAAACCCATTATTGAATTATGATGATAAATTTTTATATAATAAAAATGAGAATGGTTTTGGATTAGGATTATATATAGTGCAAGAAATTTTGCAAGCTCATAATATGAAAATTACTTATAGTCATAATGCAGGGAAAAATATATTTTCTATTTTCCCCGTATAATTTATCCCACCTTTAAACAGGTAGAAAATTTAAAAATTTAGGGTCAGGTAACGACCCACCACCTAAAATAAAAAATAATATAGTTAAAAAATAAATAAAATATAT
>JAJVLF010000148.1 GCA_029255845.1 Campylobacterota bacterium
TGCTATAAAGTCCTTAATAAATTCTTCATCTATTAAGCCTTTTTTGTATTGAAATTTAAGACTTTGCACTTTTATTCCTAGTTCATTTAGTGGTTGCCTCCACTGATGAGCTATTGAGCCTATCATTTCTCCCATACTTGCTAGTTTACTTTGATTAGCTAATAGGTTTTGTTGTTTTTTATTTTCTGTAATTGCTTTACTTATTCTTTCTTTCATTATTTGTTCTTGTTTCTTTTGATCATTGATGTCTGTTAAGAATAAGATGAGTCTTATTACTTTATTATTCTCTATTGCAATAGACTGCATTTTTATTAAAATCCATACCCATTCTCCACTCTTGTCTTTGAGCTGTATTTCATGCTTAATCATATGACTTGCATCCTTAAGACAAATATTAATATTTTGTAAAAATATATTTTTATGTATAGGATTAATTAAATTCATCCATTCTTTCGTTTTACTAGGCACTTCATCTGTATTATAGCCTAAGATTTGCCCTATTCTATTTGAGATATATCTTTCTCCTGTAATGATATTCCAATTAACGAAACCATCACTATTATTACTTATAATTTTTTGATTTATTATTTTTTCTAAATCTAAATCTTGTTTATTTTTATAACGAGCAGAAGCATTTCTAAAAGATGCTATATAATATTTTTCTTGATTTTCACTTTCTATATAAGTGTTTGTTGATACATCAAAAATATCTACTGGTTGTCCATGTTTGTTTTTTAAAAAAAGCTCATAAAAATTATTTTCTTGATTTTCCATAATGTAATCTGCCCAAAATGTATCTTTTATCGTAGAAATTATAAACTTATCTTGAGGAACAAAAAAATCACTGACATGACTATGAAGTGAGATTAATTCTTCTTCATTTTTAAAAGATAAATTATTTAAAAAAGCCTTATTACAACGAACAATTCTATTTTTAGTAAACATAATCATTAAACTTGATTGAGTATCTAAAATATCTTCTACTCGTCTTTCTGCTTTTTCAAAATGTCCTTTTAAATATAGATATATGTAATTAATAAGTAGTAATATTATCATTAGCACCATTAAAGATGGAATAAGTAATTTAATATCAAATGCTTTAATATATTTATAATTAAATATTTGTATTTTTTTTTGTAATAAATTATTATACCCTATTTGATTATTCCATAATGATACATTAAATGTAAAATCTTTAGATATATGATGACTATCTTTTATGAGTTTCTTTTGAATATAAGATATATCAATAGCAATTTCTATAATTTTTATAGGAGTATTATCTTGCTGTATTTTAATAGCATAAATCAAAAATACTTTATTTTTTGCATCTACTTTTTCTAATATATTAATAACTTTATTCTTATTATTTTCCATAAATTTTTGTTTTAGTATATGTCCATTATTTTTACTCACAATTTTAGTATTTTTACTTGTGTATATTAATTTAGCATTTTTATCGTATATGGATATGTATTGCAAAGATGTGGATGATTTCTCTGTCTTCATTATATCTGCCATCATTGAGATATTTTTATCATGACTTAACATTAATATATCTGTTTGTTTTGATAATAATGTTATTTTATTTTTTAATATTAAATCTAGTTTTTCCATTATTTCATCATATCCATACTGTATATGATTTAATACAAATTGTTTATCTTTCTTTTTTTGACTACTTGGTTCAATGATAGCATATTTTATTATTATAGCTACTATTATTATTGTAGCTATAAAAAGATTAACAAAGATTATAATATTTCTTAATTTATTGGTATTTATAAATTACTCTCCTCTATAAAAATAAATAATTATCGCATCCTACTCTATCAAAAAATATAATCTCTATTCACAGTATGAATTCTATCTAAATTATCCTTAAAAAACAACTTTATTTTCACGGTAGTTTCCTTGAGGAAAAATAGAAAATTTAGAGTCAGTTGCCACACGATAAATTTAGGGTCAGAGATTTACTATTTACTAATAAAAGGGTCTAGCAACAACCCACTACTTTTATTAATAAGTGAGTTGTTATTAGAGCTTAAAATTAAGTTTTTGAAACATTATTTTTCAATAAACCTCATTATGATTTCCTATATCTATCAAATAAACCTTTTCATCTATAATAATTATTGATAATATTATCCTATGCTCATAATCTAAACTACAACTATAGAAGTCTTTTAATTTCCCTTTTAGCTTATAAGTATTTAGAGATGAATTAAATGGGTCTTTTTCTAATTCTAAAATTATTTTTTGAAATTTATTTTGTAAGTGAGGGTGCTTTTTAAAAAACTTCTTAGCTGTTTTAATAAAAGTCTTTTTTCTATTTATCTTATACATTAAAGCCTAATTCTTCAAAAAGATCTTTAGGTTTTACTTCTTTAAAATCTTCAGTATCTCCATTTTTAATTTGTTTTAGTGTTTTTAAAGCATTATCTACATTTATTGAAAATTCATCACTTGATGGTTTATATGTATCTTTCTCTATTTCAATACTAGGATTATTTTCTATTATCTTTTTTAAGTCTATATAGGCATTATCGCTTATATTTAATGTAAGTTGGTGCATTTTATACCTTTGATAATATTTGTGGTTATTATAGCTTTAGGGAACCTCTATTAATTCAAAATAAATAGCTAATATTATATTTTAGCCTTATAGCAATTTTTATAAAATA
>JAJVLF010000149.1 GCA_029255845.1 Campylobacterota bacterium
GTTTCTTTTAGTTGCTTGTCAGTTTCTTTTTGAGCAATAGCTAAAGAGCCAACTAAATCTCTAAGTTCTTGATCTGTCATTTGTATTATCCTATGTCATTTGTATTACATCATTATAGCAAGTTATTTGATAATAAAAGTATTTTAAATAAAAATACATCCATTCTAATTTAAGGGTCAGTTGCCACCTTAAGCTTCCCTTAAACCTATCCTAAAAAATTAATGTCTATATTTAAAATTATATTTTTATAAATATTAAAAATAACATCGTAAATTAAAGTCAATTTTGATATAGTAGGGGATATTTTTTTAAGGATAATTTTACTTAATATGTGTGAAATAATATCCATCTCTAACCAAAAAGGTGGGGTTGGCAAAACTACTACGGCTGTTAATTTATCTACATCTCTAGCATTGCTAGGCAAGAAAACTCTTTTAATAGATGCTGATAGCCAATCTAATGCTACTGTTAGTTTTGGTATAGATAAAAAATCTTTTGAGCAAGATATATATCATGTTTTGATAGGTGAGGCAGATATAAAAGATGTGCTTTTAAATACAAAGATAGATAATCTTCACTTGCTTCCTTCTAGTATATCTTTGGTTGGATTTGAGAAAAGATACTATACTATTAGCGATAGGGAGTATATTTTAAAAAATATACTAGATAAGATTAAATCAAAGTATGATTTTATTATTATCGATACTCCTCCTGCTCTAGGACCTGTGGCATTAAATGCTTTGGTTGCTTCTAATTCTATTATGATTCCTGTGCAATGTGAGTATTTTGCTTTGGATGGTTTGAGTCAGCTTTTAAGTACTGTGAAGATAATTAGACAAAAGCTAAATGTTTCTTTGAAAATAAGAGGATTTCTTCCTACTATGTATTCTACATCTACTAATCTTTCTAAGCAAGTGTATGAAGAGATAGTTAATAATTTTTCTTCTCATATGTTTAAGTTTAAAGATGATTTTGTCGTTATTCCTAGAAATGTAAATCTATCAGAAGCACCAAGCTTTGGAGAACCTATAGCTATTTATAAAAAAAGCTCACCAGGTTCTAAGGCTTATGATGATTTAGCTAAATGCTTAATAGGATAATAAATGGCTAAAACAGGATTAGGTAAAGGACTAGGGGAATTATTAGGGGATATTGATGATGTATATTCTAAAGATGTCCAAGAATATCAAAAAGATATTATCGCTACAAACAAGATAGATGCGAACCCTAATCAGCCAAGAAAAACATTTGATGAAGAAAAACTAGAAGAGCTTAGCTCGTCCATTAAAGAGCATGGAGTTTTACAACCCATTATAGTGAAAAAAAATAATGATAGATTTACATTAGTAGCAGGAGAGCGAAGACTACGAGCTTGTAAAAAGATAAACATACAAGATATACCTTGTGTCATCATAGAAACCAATAAAGACAATATGCGAACTTTAGCGATAATAGAAAATATCCAAAGAGAAGAGCTTTCTATAATGGAGCTAGCATTTGCATATAATCTAGTAATGAAAGAGCATAATATTACACATGAAGAACTAGCAGAGACATTAGGAAAAAGCAGAACCCATATTACCAATACTTTAAGATTATTAAAATTAAATGAAAATATCCAAAATGAAATATCAAACAACAATCTTTCATCAGGACATGGAAAAATAATAGCCAGCCTAAATCCTAATCAACAAAGCGACATAACAAAAAAAATTATAAAAGATAAAATATCTGTGAGAGATACAGAGTCTTTAGTAAAAAAAATAAAAACAAATACAACAATCAATCAAGATAAAATAATAAAAATAAAACTAATGCTAGATAAAATAAATATAAAAAGTGTGATTACTAAAGATAAGCTTTCTATTGAGTTTAAAGAAGATAAGCATATTGATGATTTTTATGATTTGATTAGTAGAAGTTTATAGAGTATAAGCCTAATTGTTATGTCTATAGTAGTGCAATCTAATTATATTAGAACATAAAACAAGGACGAAAAAAATAAATAGTAGGTTATAAGCTTTGCAAGAACAACAAAATTATAAAAATAATCTATCAAAACTAAAAAAAGAAATTAAAGAAATTAAAAAGAAAAAAAAGAAAAAGTTCAAGAGAAAACAACAAGATATGATACATTTTATTCACAATATAGCTCGAATTGAGATTGAAATTTTAGGTAAAAAAATACTTCTAAAACATGGTAATTTAGAATATGGATTTAAGCATATTTTAAATAAGCACTATAATAAAAATGACTTAGCTACTATTGATATATTGAATTTTTTTAGCATTGTTAAGAAAGTTGCGAAATTAAATGAACATGGTGTTACAAATCCATGTAATGATGTATATAAAGCCTCTTATATAAATAAAGAGTATAAAATAATCGTTCATAAACAAAGGAATGAAATAGTAACATTTTATAGAATATCTTGAATATAAAGAAGAAAAAGGGACGATAGCAGTTAAAAACCATCTAGGGTTAATTGGTGTACAAAGTCAATACTGGTCGGTTATCCCTCTTCACTTCCTTACGAAAGAAGTACAGAGTATATAAATATACATAGGTATTATCGTATTTTTTTCAACAAAAGTCAATAAAACAATGCAATACTGTGGTATTCTTATTTGTGAGACTCTTTTTTTTCATTAGACTTCTT
>JAJVLF010000015.1 GCA_029255845.1 Campylobacterota bacterium
GTTCATTTATTGTTAGTTTCTCCTTTTAAATTTATTTATCATTAAGTGCACAACTAATACAGCAATTAATGCTATGCCAACTCTAATTAAGAAAATACTTAAAACATCTGCTCCAAAAAAAGCAAATATTAAAGTTTCTTCTACTAATCCGTGTGCCAACATTAAGAATACTAATAATAGTATTTTTTCTTTTGGTTTAACTTGTTTTATCTCTTGCAATAATATTCCTGCACCATAAGTAACTCCCAATAACCCACCTACACTTAGACTTGATACATATGAGTGTTTTTCTAAAAATACTTTAAACCATTTTAATGTTTTAAAGTATTCAAAAAAGAGAATTAAGCTTACAACCAAGAGTATAACTTTACTTGCTAATATTAAAGAATTATAAATTGAATTAAATACATAAGGTATAAACTCTTTTATTTGCTCTTGTGCTATAATTTCATTTTGTATTAAATGTAAATCAGATGAAGCAATATGCATAGCAATAAATGCCCCAAAATAACCTAATATAAGTCTACTAATCCAGTGAATATGTATATTCATACCAACTTTTTTTAGCACAGCTACTTCTAGTGGCAAAGAATGACATATTGCCATAAATGTCCCCACTATAGTCCATTCATAAGCACTTAATCCAAGAGTAGACGCAACAGCAATTCCTGCATAAAGATTAAAGAAAATAACACTTGCAAAACTTAATGCTACTCCAGTAGGTAAATCTAGACTACTTGTAAATGGCTCAAAAATAAATGATACTGACTCAATTAATCCAAAATATTGCAATAAATCACTCACAATACTAAAAGGTATTACAAGTTTTGCTATCATCCAAGAAGAATTCAATGCTTTTTTTAGGATTTTTTTCATTTTGTATCTAATTCCATAATTCACAATTTAATATTGGCATATTTAGTATTGCACTTTTTCCAAAACTTATACATTGTATCGGTGGCACATCGTGCATTACCATTTCACCCTCAATATAGCAACTATCCATAAAGTTATTAAATGTAAAAGAAATAATTTTTTCTTTATTAATTATCTGTGATATAAGAAAGTAATTCTCAATTCCATCATTTATTTGAATTAATTGATTCATAGTTATTATTCCTTTAATTTTAAAATTAATGAAATAATAACTATTTTTAAAACTTAATTATTGTATGATATTGACTTTTTGTGAATTTTAGGAGTAGTTGCAAATATTTTTTTAAAGTTTCTATTAAAATGACTTTGGTCATAAAATCCATTGTCATATGCAATAGTTGTTAAGTTTGTTTGTTCAAATTTACTTAATTGTTTTTTTGCCATATTGATTCTTTTGTTAATAATAAAATTTTGAGGTGTCATTCCAGTTTCTTTTTTAAATAGCCTTATTAAATATGACTTATTGTATCCCAAATCATTGGCTATATCATTGATGGATATTTTTAAATTTATATTAATATCAATATAATGCTTTATTTGATTGCATAAATTACAAATTTTATTTTTTTCTAAATTATTATATGAATAACTTAGAAAAATATTCTTAATTATGTCTATTAATTGTTCAGTGTATTGATACTCATTATCCGCATTTAGTATGTCTTTACATAATTTTAATATTTTATTATTATTTACTTTTGATGTTGATAAGGGAATAAAATTACTTGAATTTAAAAATAATTCAGATTGAATTTTTTTACACCAATCTATGTCTAAATATATGGTATAGTAGCCAGTAGCATTAATATTTCTTGTTTGATGAGGTTGGTATGGATTGAAAACAGCAATTGAATTAGGAGATAATACTGCATTATCATTTTTATGTCTTATATTTAAAGAGCCTTTTTCAATAATCCCAAAACTTAACATATAATGAAAATGCATTTTATAATCAGTGAATATATGTTTAACATATTTTATTTCACCAAATATTTCATTTTCTTTTGTGTATAAAATTTTCATAATTTTTTTATACCCCTTTAGTAACTTTAAGGTTTAGCAACATATTGTAACTATTATTATATTATTTTTCTCATCAAAAATAAACATAAATTGCAGATTAGGGGTTTACCATTTAATGCAAAATTTACTTAACTTATTCTTTACTATACTTACTTGCCCTAGTTATAAATCATTAGCTAATATGTTAAATTAATATGAGAAAATCCATAATAACCTAATACATCTTCTCTTTAGCCTCTATCCCCATCATAGACAACCCTATCTTAATACTATTAGCAACTATAATTGATACCTTTAAATAATCTTTCTCATTTTCATTATCTATAAACTTATTAGCATTATAAAAGCTATGAAATAGGGATGATAATTCGTATAAATAATCTGTTAGTTTATTTGGTGCTTTTTGATTAAAAGAATTTTCTATTGTTTCTGAAAGCATTAAGGCGAAAAGTAATAGATTTGATGATTCTTGGCTTAGGTTTTGGAAATTGTGGTTTTCTATGTCTTTTTTGCTAAATTGGCTTTTTTCTAGCAGTGAATTAATTCTTGCGTGGGCATAGTTTATGTAAAAAATAGGGTTTGATGAATTTTGCTCTTTTAGTTTGGATATGTCAAATTCTAAATGGGTGTCGAATTTCTTAGTTAAGAAAATGAATTTTAAGGCATCATTTCCTATTTCTTCCCTGACTTCCTCCATTAAGATAAAATTACCTTTTCTTTTACTCATCTTGTATGGTTTGCCGTCTTTAAGTAATGCCACCATTTGAGAAAGTAATATTTCTAATTTTTCTTCATTAAAGCCTAAAAATTTGATGGCGGATTTCACTCTATTTATATATCCGTGATGATCAGCACCCCATATATTTATATATGTGTCATAGTCTCTTTCAAATTTGTTTTTATGATATAGTATATCTCCAGCTAGATATGTCGGCACTCCATCTTCTCTCACTACTACTCTATCTTTTTCATCACTTGCTTTTGTTGTCTCTAGCCATAATTTGCCGTCTTTTTTGTAGCAATAGTCTTTTATTATTTTTTCCGTGTCGTCCCATTTAGCATATAGGGATTTTTCACTTACAAAATAATCAAAATGAATGTCTATTTTTGATAAGTCATTTTTAATTAAATCTAATACTTTGCTTTTTGCTATATCTGCTATTTTTTTTAAGTCTTTATTAATTATAATATTTTTATCTTGCTCGTAAATATCATTAGCTATATCAAGGATATAATCCCCTCTATAATAATCCTCAGGAAATTCTACTTCCCTAGATAAGATACTCTCACAAGCTCGTAGCCATACAGATAATCCAAGCAAATCCATTTGTTTTCCCGCATCATTTACATAATACTCTGTATCTATTTCATAACCTAAAAAACTTCCACATTTTTGTATATAATACCCACCAATAGCACCTCTAGCATGACCTATATGTAATGGTCCTGTTGGGTTGGCTGATATATATTCTAAAAGTATTTTTTTGTTTTTCTTCTCTGCTTGGAAGCCATTTTTTAAATAATCATCACTAATTTCATTTAAAAATTCTTGTTTTAGAAATATATTTACAAAACCAGAAACAGCATTAGCTGATTCAATAAAATCTAGTTTTGAAATTATATCTGCATACTCAGTAGCGATATGGACGGGGGATTTTTTCATTTCTTTTGCTAAAGAAAAGCAGAAATTAGTCGCAAAATGACCAAATTCTGGTTTTTTAGGTTTTTGAAGGATGATTTTATTAAAAACAATACCATCAATATCGTTTAGTTTTTCGCTCACCATATCGGCGACTATATTACTTAAATGATTAAGCATTAAGCTTTATTTGTGCTTTTATCTGCCTCAATATTTTCGCTAGACTTTGTATCTTCTTTTTTAGTTTCACTACTAGCGACTTTTGTCTCTTCTTCTTTATTTTCTATTTTATCATCTTCTTTGACGGCTTTTTTAAAGTTTTTTATACCTTTACCAATACCACTTGCTAAATCTGGAATCTTTTTCGCACCAAATAATAAAACTACAATAGATAAAATAATCAATAATTCTGGCATACTAGGAACACCCATAAATTCTCCTTTGAATTAAAAGTGTGGAATTATACCATCTTATGTTGAAAAACTATGATGGTTGCCTTAAGAAAATGTGGAAATATTTTTATATGTTTTCCTAAGTGATATTTGATATAATAAAAATAAAAGAGAAGACTTGTTAAAAATATTTAATAACAAAAATAATCTTGTAGGTGATGATTTAAAGAAGCCTATTGAAAACAATATTAAGCTTAGTATTGTTTTTTCTATATTCTTAAGATATGTATTTTCGCCTCAATCTATGAGTAATAAAACAAGGATAAAAGGATGATTAATTCCATTAAAATCAATAATATTGCAAGCTACAAGTCAGCAACATCGTTAAAAACAGAGAAAAAGATAAATTTACTATATGGGCTTAATGGAACAGGAAAAACTACATTATCTAATTTTTTACAAGATAAAGATAAAGTAGAATTTAAAGATTGCAGTATTATAGGTGGAGAGTCATCTAAAATACTTGTATATAATCAAAAATTTATTAATGATAATTTTTATGTAAAAGATAATTTGAAAGGTATATTTACAATATCTGAATCTAATGGGGCAGCTGAAGAAAATATTAAAAATGCAAAAACTGAAATTGAAGAAATAGATAATCAGAAACGAATAAAAGAAGATAAATTAAAAAAAATAGATGGTAGTATAGAGAAGAAACTATTAACAGCCACTAATGAAATATGGAAAATAAAAACTATCTTTAGTGGTGGAGATAGAATTTTAGATTATTGTTTAGAAGGCATAAAGAGCAGCAAATCTTTATTATTTAAACATATCAAATCATTAGAAAAATCATCAATAAAACCTGCTAAAACAGTAGATGAACTAAAAAAGGAAATTTCACAAATTGAAGGAGATAAGGCTATTGAAATCCCGATTTTACCAAAAGTAGAATTAAGTGGATTATCTGAAATTGAAATTGACACTATTTTTAATGAAGTTATTGTTGGAAATAAAGACAGTACAGTTTCTAATTTAATTGATAAATTTGAAAATTCAGATTGGGTAAAACTTGGGGTAACTTATTTACCAACTGAAATTGCTGGAACTGAAATTTGCCCATTTTGTCAACAAAAAACAATTAATATGGATTTGGCTAATGAGTTAAAAAATTATTTTGATAAAACATATGAAGATAAACTTAGTAGATTAAGGCAATTAAAAGATATGTACCTTAACATAAAAAATAATATTCCCAATATGGATACCTTTTTAACAAATGAGTTTTCAAAAGCTAAAAAAATAGAACTTGAAAATTCACATACTAAATTAATTAATATTTTAAATAAAAATATTAATGCTATAGATAGTAAAATAAAACTGCCAAGCAGTACAATTAATTTTAAAGATTATACTCAAGAAATTAGCAATTTCAATGAACTTATAGAAAGTATCAATCATTTAATTATTGGACATAATGAAAAAATAAAAAATAAACAAGCTGTCAAGGACATTATAAAAAAAGAATTTTGGGAAATAATGAGATGGGAATATGATAGCTATATATTAAGTTATGAAAAAGATTTAAAAGATTTAGAAAAAGACAAATCAAGACTAAAAGAATCAATTAAAAAATTACTTGATGATATAAAAGCACAAAATGACATCATAAAAAAAAATCAGGGAAAAACAGCACATATTGAAGAAGCAATAAGAGCAATAAATTATCAGTTGATTTTGCTTGGATTGCATGGATTTGAAATCAAACAACATGAAAATAATTTTTATAGAATAATTAGAGAAAATGAAGATGAATCGCAATTTAAGTCATTAAGTGAAGGCGAAAAAATGATAATAAGCTTTCTTTATTTTATTGAATTATGTAAAGGTAAAGAAGATAAAGATGAAACTATTTTAAGCAAGATTATTGTTATTGATGACCCAATATCAAGCTTATCTCATAATTATATTTTTAATATTGCACAATTGATAAAAAGTTATTTTTTTGATAATTCAGACTATTCTCAAGTGTTTGTATTAACACATAGTATGTATTTTTTTCATGAACTTTGTAAATTGAAAAAACCTAAAACTAGAAAACTATTTAGAATTATTAAAAAATCAGATAAATCATCTAGTTTTTTAGAAATGAAAGAAGATGAAATTTTAAATGACTATCAAGCTTATTGGAAAATTATTAAAGACTATGAAAATGGTAATGCTCCTGATAATATTATGGCAAATGCGATGAGAAATATTTTAGAGCATTTTTTTGCTTTTGTCTATAATGAGAAAATGAAAGAAGCTATAAAAACAATCGATTCAAATAAATATGGTGCATTTTTAAGATATGTTGATAGAGAGTCACATTCTGACCAAACAAACATATCCGACATTAAAGAAATTGATATAAGACTTTTTAAGAATGCTTTTAAAAAGGTTTTTGAAGATACAAAAAATATAAAACATTACAATAAAATGATGGATTTAGAATGAATAAAATAGAATTTTTACTTAATTATATAAAAATTAAAAACTAAGTATGAGGCTTATAAAAAAAGATTTTGTAGATAAAAATGTTAAATCTATACTTGGATATCCACTGCCATCAGGTAAAGCTTACTATATAGAAAATGATGTAGGTTTAATTGAATATGGGAGCGATTATTATATTAACAACAATAATTTTTCTAATGAAAAAAAAGACATTATAGATCTTACAAAAGGCCTACCTTCTAGCTTTAAATATAATACAACAGATAACAAGCAGTCTAATAATTTTAATAAACAATCTTTATTAAGTTCTAATGAAAGAAATTATCAAAAAGCTTTACTTTATTTAACATTTAGCGAAGAAAAGATGAAGCCATTTGTTGGATATAAAAAATATAATAATAAGTTTTTATCAAGCATATATTCTTTTTATTTAAAAGAAGACTTTTTGTCTCTAAAACAAATAGAGACTATACTTAAAATAGAAAAAAATAGTCATAAAGATATTATTAATAAATATGGTTATCATAGTATTTCATTGAAAAATTTAGAAACCTGTTATGCTTACGAATACAAAATAAAAAGAGCCATTGATAAATTAGAGGATAAGAAGTTTATGCAAGAAATACTGAAAACTTTATATCAATATTTATACCTAACTGATAAACAAATTGAAGCGATTAGAAAATGGTTTCAGTATTTACCAAAAGATTTACAAGAAGCCAAATTAAGGTCTTTTGATGTATAAAAATAAGCAAAATTTAAAAGTATTAAAAATACCACAAAGGCAAGTAATAACTAAGCTAGATATGAAAATAGTAAATTTCACTAATAAAAATATAGAGCAAACATTTAAGCACTCAAATAAGGAGCATGTAGATAATGAGCGATATTGCAATATATGAAAATACTAATGGAGACATAAAAGTAGATGTTACTTTTGAAGATGATAGTATTTGGCTTAATCAATCACAGATTTGTGAAGTGTTTGCTAAATCAAAATCTACTATAAGTGAGCATATAAGTAATATATTTGATGAAGAGGAATTAGAGCAATATTTAACTGTTCGGAAATTCCGAACAGTTCAAATGGAAGGAAATAGAGAAGTAGCAAGAGATGTTGATGTTTATAATCTTGATATGATAATCGCTATTGGCTTTAGAGTAAAATCTACTCAAGGGACAAAATTTAGACAATGGGCTACAAAAAAATTAAATGAATATATCACAAAAGGTTTTATGCTAGATGATGATAGATTTAAAAGTGGTAATTCTATGGAGTATTTTGATGAGTTGCAAGATAGGCTTAGAGATATACGGCTTTCAGAGCGATTTTTTTATCAAAAAATAAAAGATATTTACACTACAAGCTATGATTATAATCCTAAAAACATAAAAACAATAGAATTTTTTAAGATTGTTCAAAATAAATTATTATGGGCTATATCAGAGCAGACAGCCTCACAATTGGCTTATGAGAGGATAGACATAAATCTACCAAACCTTGGAATGAACTCACTTGATAAAAAAGGTAAAAATATCACAAAAGCAGATGTAAGAATAGGTAAAAATTATTTAGATGAAAATGAGATAAAGCAATTAGCTCTTATAGTAGAGCAATATCTTGCATTTGCTGAGTCTATGGCTACACAAAAAACTAAAATGTTTATGGATGATTGGATTAAAAGACTTGATAGTATTATAAGTCTTAATGGAAAAGAGATATTAAATAGTGCTGGTAAAATTAGCCATAGTTCGATGATGGAAAAAACTTCAAAAATTTATGAAGAATATAAAAATCAAAAAAAACAAGAGGAAAAAAAGCAGAGCTTGAAAGAGCTTGAAGATGATATAAAAAATTTAGGGGTTTTAAAATGAATATAAGATTTAAAATTCAAGAGTATCAAAGTAAGGCGGTAAATTCAAGTAGGCTAATCAATGAGCAAAAAGCAGTAACTTGACTTATGATAGTCTAAATGACACTCATAATATAGAAGATATTTTTACAATAAATCAATAAAATATACATTTTAAAAATGCAAAAAAGTGTTAAGCATATATATTTTATAGCAGAAACAAAAGGAAGTATGTCTAGTATGGAATTAAGAGATACGGAAAAAGTAAAAATAAAATGTGCTGAAAAGTTTTTTAATAGACTTCTTTCAAAACCTATCAAATTGGATATATGAATTATAGTGCATTAATTTGTGAAAATAAAAACTAAGTAATAGCCGTAGCTATTGCGAAGGTTTTATTTTTGCAAAGTGATGTGCTATAATTTATATAGCCTTTTGATAGGTTTTGAAAGAAGTCTAATACTATTAGCAATCGTGAAGTTGTTTATAAAAAAATTGATGGTTATGATGAGCTTATGAATATTGTAAGTTTGTAACCATTATGGGAATAGGGGTTGAGACAAATTAATTTAATTTATCGTAACATCTATTTATAAATTAGCCACACATCGAATAAATGATTTTCTACTTTCTCTAATCCATATTTTAAAACCAGCTCTAAAATGAACTCCCCATATAGAAGATGTATTTCCAGAAAACTTAGTGCTTGAGAAATAAAATGCACCTCTGGTGTTTTTAAATGTCATATTAGTATGAGAATTTTTTGATGAGTCTAAAATGATTGATGAAAGCTCCGTAATCGTAGGCAATCTCCAGTTTAGATTTAATGTATCTAAAGAGCTACAATATTCTTGTGATTCTTGAAATGTTTTTGGTAGAGATATTACATCTTTATTATCTTGCCAAACTATCTTGCTATTATTATCTACAACTAGATTATTAATTTCATCTCTTGAAAATCTAATGCTATCATCTACGATATAAGAATTTTGATTTATTATAATATCCGTATCTGTAAAACTAGCTGTATTTTCTAATTCCCCACAGCTATTAATAAGCATAATGACCGATACAGCCAATATTAACTTTAGTGAAATATGTCTCATCTAACCCTCCTTAGTTAAAACTTGCTTCCTGCAAATATATTACTAAATTCGGCAATTAGGCTCTTTTTTGTAGGGAAATATTACCTTTTATTTACTTTTAGTTTTATGGCTATTATGAAATGGTATATAAAATACAAAGATATTATCCTTGAAATAAATGTTTGCACATAATAATCTATATGGAGATTATACTCTAAAATAAGCTCAAATGGATTAATCAAATGTATAAATACATCTACCCCTATATCCACAGGATAAAAAGCAGTAAATATGCTAGCACTTAATATAAGCCATACTAGTGGAAGTATATAGCTTTGCGAATAATGAGAAGTAAATTTATATGCTTTTAAAACTATCCAATCTGTAATCTTACTGTAATCTTTTTTGCTTATTAAGGTTTTTTCTATTTTTTCTAATTCTATTGCATAGAATTTATTAATATCGCTTATATTATTATTTTTCATTGCACAATTTTTAATAATTCTTGCTGTTTCTTTATTGGCTATATGAGATGAATCTAGGGGGATACTTTTCATAGCTTTAAATCCATAAAGACTATTAAATGTAGCATCTTTAAATATGCTTTTGTGAAAACTAAGGCTATAAAATGAGCTTTCTACAAAAGAGCCTCTTATAAATAAGACATAAGAAAAATCTGCTTCTTTTTTAAAAACACTAGAAGAAAATGACACATCTTCAAATTTGCTATTTTTAAAACTCGCCTTATCTGAAAATACAGCATTATTATAATTACTAGTCCCAGAAAAGTGAATATCCCAAAAAAAGGCTTCTTGATTAAATTTAGTAGATGTAAATTCTGCCTTACCTTCACATATCGCACCCCAAAAATCTACCTTTACTTTAAAGCTACTCGCCCAAAAATATAAATCCTGATTACATATCATCCTTCTAAAAGAAGCCTGAGCATAAAAAATTGAATTTCTAAAAGATGCTTGTTTTTTAAAATGTGTTCGATTAAAGTCTGACATTTTATGAAATTTACTAAATTGAAAATAAGAGTCTTCATTAAAAGTAGAGTTTTTAAAAGAGACCTCTTCATAAAATTCTGATTTAATAAAGTTTGCTTCGCCTTTGAATTTGGCATTATCAAAAATAGCTTTTTCTTTAAATATGATATTAGAAAAATTAGCTTCCCCATAAAAGGTAGCTTCTATAAAAGATACATCATGCTCAAACATATTTTCATCAATTTTAAAAAAGAAATTATAATCTTTTAAATAGCGACCTTTTGAAAAATGTATTTCTTCAAATTTAGGAAATTCAACATAATCTAAATTTATATAAGCACTATGTTTTGAATCATAAGCGATAATTTTTCTTACTGCTTTCCAAAATAAAGTAATATTGCCATAGCTTTTAGCCCAATCTTGCTCACCATCTCTAATCATAAACCAATCTTGCTTAGAAGAATACAAAATATCTGTTTCTTCAACTGAAAGTATTTTATTTACATCATCTCTCATATAATCACCTTAATAATGAATTAAACAATTTAACATTTAATGGTATTATATCTTATATAACCAAAAAAACTTGTCAAGTTGCATAAAATTATAATAAACTGTATTATAAATATATATCTATCATTATTTTTATTTAAAAAGTTAATTTTAAGTAGATTAAAGATAAAATAATAGCTTATCAAAATTAAAAAGGTTTAAAATGTTTAAAAAATTATCTGTATTTACAGCTGTTTTCTTTTCTCTATTGTTTTTCGTTTCTTGTTCTTCTACTCCTGGTATAGAAAATCCTAAAGGTGAATTATCTGATGCCCCTAAGTGGGTTCTTATGCCTTTTGTTGAGGGTTCTATGAGTGATATAGGTTCTGCTCCTGCTAATGCTGGTGGCGATGTTTCATTTCAAAGAAATCAAGCTATGGGCGATGCTAGAGATAATCTAGCTAGACAAATGGGCACAAAAGTAGGAAATATGCTTAAAAGCTTTAAGGCTTCTACAGGAGCAAAATCTGATGCTACATTTGATCAATCTAGTGAGCAAGTAAGCAAGCAAATTGCTAGTCAAACTCTTATAGGTAGTAAAATAAAAGATATGTGGATTAGTGATAGTGGGACTATGTATGTGTTAGTTGTTTTAGATACTGAGGCTGTGATTGCTCAAATGGATAAAAATATTAAAACATCTATGGGGAATGAAAAAGCTATGTATCAAAAGTTTTTAGCTAAAAAAGGTCAAGATGAGTTAGCTAAAGAGCTTGAAGCTTTTAAAAAAGATAACTAGACTTATAATAAATTGATTTTAAAGATAGTATCATTTATATTGGTGTTTTTATTTATTATCGCTTCTTGTGCTACTAGCCTTAAAATGCCTAGTTCAGACAAGCCATCTTGGTTGATTAATCTTGGTGATTATGCTAATGGTGGTTTGGTTGCTACGGGATGTTCTGGTATGCACATTAAAGGTCTTGATGCCCAAAAAAAGCTAGCTGTTCAAAGAGCCGTTAGTTCTTTATCTATGCAAAAAAGCACTAAAGTGCAAACCATATCCAATACTAATGAGAAAAGAAATAGAGGTGTATTACAAAGCTCTAAATATAGTAGCTCATCGCAGTATCAAACAAATACTAATATTAGTTTTGAGATTAAAAAAGAATATTATGATAAATTAAATAAAGAATATTGTGTTCTTATTAAGGAATGATTATGAAAATATCTTTATTTATTTTATTTGCTTTTTCTTTTATTTATCCACAAAGCTTTGATGATTATCTAAAAGAACAACAACAAGATTTTAATTCTTATAAAACGGCTTTAGATAAAGAATGGAAACAATACAAATCTTTCATTAATGACTCTCCTTATAAAGTAAAAAAACCTAAAAAGATACCTAAAGCTAAAAAGAAAGCACCTAAAAAAGACATTTCTAAAAAAGCTAAGATTTCTAAACCCATAAAAAAAAGAATTGAAAAAATAAAGATTGACACCCTTATTTTAGGCACAAGTATTGATTTTTCTTTTTTAAACTCAAAAGTTAATATCCCTTATGATAAAAGCATAAAAAAAAGTATCTCTATCTTTAATAATAAATCAATTTCTAAATATCATAAATCAATGCAAAAAGCTAAATATAAAATGAGCATAGATTATATTAAAAAATACAAAAAAGCCAGAAGACTAAGTGATTGGATGGCTGTATTGCTAGTAAGTGAATTTAGCGAAAACATCCATAAAAACAAAAACAAACAAAAACTATTGACTTGGTTTTTGCTCCTTGAATTAGGATATGATGTAAAAGTAGCAATTGCCAATAATGCCATCGTCCTTTTAGCAAATATGAAACATAGCCTTTATTCGACTTTATTTTTAAAAATCAACAACAAAAACTACTATGCCATCTTCGGAGACAAAGCTAAAAAGCTAAAAACCTATTCTAGCAATATGAAAAACCTAAATGCTATGGACTTCACAAGCAAAAGAGCAGTCCTTGGCATAAATGACCATAAAAAGAAAAAACTAAGTTTTAAATATAAAAATAAACCCTATAATATAAATACCTTTTATAGCCCATCACTTATAAAGACTTATAAAGATATGCCCCAATCTGACTATATATCATATTTCAATTCATTAATGGACAATAAAACAGAATATAATATGCTTAATGATTTATCTAAAATATTAAAAAATAAAAGTGAAATAGAAGCCATAAACATCTTACTTAGATTCGTGCAAAAATCTTTTAAATATAAAACAGATGATGATAATTTCGGATACGAAAAAGTCTTATTTCCTGAAGAAACTATTTATTATAAATACTCTGATTGTGAAGATAGAAGCTTATTATTTGCATATTTAACAAGAAAATTATTAAAAAAAGATGTCATCTTATTAAAATACTCTGACCATCTAGCAACAGCAGTTAGGCTTGATACTCGTAATTCAAATGGGGATAGTATTAGATATAATGGTAAAGTGTATGCTATAGCTGACCCTACTTATATAAATGCTAATGTTTTTATGGCTATGCCAAAATATAAAAATGCTTCTTATAAAGTGATTAAATAAAAAAAATACCATTTTTTAATGGAGACTCTTTTAATGTGTAGTTTCATCTCTTCTATCTAGTTCCCATCTTGCATATTTATTTAGCATATTTAGTTTTATTGTAACCTAGCAAGATATATTCTCATCAGGAATAATTATGGAGGGAAGCAATGCCATTAAGACACTTAAACTCTTTTTTTCTGTAATCCGTAATCCGTAATCTGCCATTAAGTCTTAACTTAATGGCAATAGTGGGAGATATGATAAATTAAATTTTATCTAATAAGCCCTTGTTTCTTAAAATAATAATAATAGCAAAAAATATCCCCATATTAATAAATATATCCGCCATATTAAATACAGCAAAATCAAAATAACATCTCCAAGCTATGAAATCTACAACTCCAATTCTATGAAATCTATCTATAATGTTGCCTACTCCTCCAGCAAATATGAAGACTAGAGGTAGCTTAAAGTATATTTTTAATGCTTCATTTTTCCATACATAAATAGCTAAAAATATTAATACAGACATTTGTATGTATTTTAAATATTCTCCTAAAAACTCAAACATTGAGAATGCTATGCCTGTGTTATATACTAAATAAAAATAAATACAACCTATGTTAAAAGTTAATCCTTGAACAAAAATCCATTTTGTGTATTGGTCTATTAGGACTAAAAGGACGAAGATTGCTATATATATATAGTTTTTTTTAGCCATTTAATTTTTCTTTAAAAAATTCTTTTGCTTGTTCTAGTGATTTTATTAACACGGTTTCATTTTTGCTTTCTAAGAATACTCTTAAAAGTTTCTCTGTGCCTGAATATCTTATAAGATGTCTCACTTTCGCTTTGTCTAATGAGGAGATTAAATCATCATATCCATTAAGTGATTTTAGAGGTATTTTTTTCTTTATTGGGATATTTAGGGTTTTGCTAGGGTATAATTTGAAGTTTCTTAGAGATTCACTTGCTGTTTTTTTGCTTTTTACTATGAGTGCCATTATTTGTAATGCGGATAAAATGCCATCTCCTGTTTTAGCAAATTCATTAAAGATTATATGACCACTTTCTTCACCGCCAAAATGGACATCTTTTTTTCTCATTAAGGCTGTTACTTTTTTATCTCCTATATCACTTTTGTAATTATTGATATTATTTTTCTTGCAAAATTCTTCTAAGGCACCATTGCTCATCTCTGTGCTTACTATGGCATTATTATTTAGCTTATTTTCACTTTTTAGGTATTTGGCTATAGAGGCTAGAGTGTTATCTCCATCTATCTTTTCTCCATTTTCATCTACTACAACTAATCTATCCGCATCTCCATCAAATGCAAAGCCTATATCGGCTCTTGATTCTA
Organism: Campylobacterota bacterium; assembly: GCA_029255845.1. Classification (GTDB taxonomy): domain Bacteria; phylum Campylobacterota; class Campylobacteria; order Campylobacterales; family JAJVLF01; genus JAJVLF01. Next base: position 14,837 of record JAJVLF010000015.1, read on the forward strand.
CTACTTTTTTCGCTAAATCACTTATGTTTAATGCTCCACAATTATCATTTATATTATATCCATTTGGGTTATTGTGGATTGTAATCACTTCAGCGTCAAGCTCATCAAAAATAGTGGGAGCTACTTTATATGATGCTCCATTGGCTGTATCAAGCACTATCCTATATCCTGTTAATGTATATTTTGAAGGAAATGAATTTTTTATTTGGACTATATATCTTCCTATTACATCATCTATTCTTTTTGAAGAGCCTATATTTTTATTTGTTTGCATATATTTTGTAAAATCTTCATTAATATATATTTCTTCTATTTTCTTTTCTGCTTCATCTCTAAGCTTTCCACCATCATTATTGAAAAATTTAATGCCATTATCTTCATAAGGATTATGGCTAGCACTTATCATAATTCCCGCATCACATCTCATACTTTGAGTTAAAAATGCTACAGCAGGAGAGGGCATAGGACCAATTTGTATTACATTATATCCTATACTTGTGAGACCTGAAACTATGGCATTTTCTATCATATAGCCACTTTTTCTGGTGTCTTTTCCTATTAAGATTTTATTGGTTTTAGAAATGCTCTTAAAGTATATCCCCATAGATAGAGCTACCTTTAAAGAAGTAAAAACATCTATCGTTTCTCCCGCCTTTCCTCTCACACCATCTGTGCCAAATAAATTGCCCATTGTTTTCCTTGTTTTTGCCCGTATTATATAATTATTGTGTTATATAAAGAAGAGTTCTATGGCTTAAAGCATTTTCTTTTGCATGAAGAAAGTCTGTGGCTGTTTCTATTTTAATAGCAAATACATTCACTATGATTACCTTTTTCCCTACTGGAGGTTGCTCGAATTCTTTTTCATAAAAATCATTATCTAAAACCATAGCAGGTGCTGTTAATGTAGCACTAGAAATAGATGATGTGTTTTCATCCATAGGGATATTTATAGCCCTATATAACACATTACTATATTTATCGTCTGAAGTATTTACTATTTCTACTGCGAGAGATCTCGTATGTAAAGGTAGATTAGCCCACCTTATATGAGGGAATCCTCCTGTAAATTCTGTGCCATCTTTAAAGTTTTTAGAATACAAAGCAAAAGATGGATAAATATTATCTCCTTTTGGCAAACTAGGGTCATTTGATGGTGTAGGAATATCATAAGCATTTTTTATTATATCTATCGTATATCCATCATCACTTATTGTTACTTCATCAAAAACCTGACTAGCTCCAGGGAATCCATCAAAAGCAGATGCATTATGGATTGGTCTCCATTTTCCTCCAGATGTGAATTGCCATATCCTCATACCTGTATCTTTACCTCTTCCTGATGCTAAAAATGGATATGAATTACTTTCCCAAAAATACCAAACAATCTTAAATGTTTTATTTTTTAAGGTTTCTAAGAAATAATCAATAGCTATATTAGTGCTAATAGATTTACTTCCAAAAGTAATTTTATCTCCTGTTAAAGAAAAACTTATATTAGTAAAGTTCTTATTTGCTTTAACAAAACCATCAAAAGATGGTGCATTATGTATTGGTTTCCATTTTTTTTGTGCTGTAAAATTCCACACTCTGATATTATTAGTTTTTCGACCATTAGCAAGGTAATATAATGTATTATTACCTTCTTGAACTTCCCAAAAGTACCAACCTATTTTATGAACCTTATTAACTAATGCTTGAGATGTAACATCTAAAGAAAAAGAAAAAGTTATTAAAGTAAATAAAAAAATTATAATTTTAAACATTTATTTTCCTGTGTATTTAACTGTTATTGAAGATTTATAAATAGCATTATTATAGTCATTAGTCCCACTTATTTGGGAGGTAGCAAAAGCATAAACAGTAAATTTGTAGTTATGAGTTTCTCCAGCAGGAGGAAAAGGAGCTAAATAAGATGGAGTGCCAAAATCATTAGGTATATTTCTACTATTTTCATAATTAGACAAAGGCCCTTTAGGAAGAGATGTAATACTCTTAGGTATATTTATAATATTCCAATGATATTTATCTACATCTAAATCTTTTAAAGATATTGCATAACTTTTGATAATATCTTTATCTTTAATATCACTCTGGACATCCCACGAAAAAGCAGGAGATAATGAAGAATATGCTTCGCTTAAAAACTCTCCTTCTTGCACATCATTTGATTTTAATGTAATCCCTTTGGGTAAATCTGGTTTATTTTCTTTTGGTTGATTTCCATCTGATGTATCATTTGTATCTAATATAGATTTACCTATCGTAAGCACCCCTGAAGATGCTTCAAATGATACATTTTCTAATGTGTTGTCAGCTTTATCAAAACCATCAAAAGCACCAGCATTATGGATTGGTTGCCATTTTTTATCAGGAGTAAAATACCATATTGAAATTCCTTTACTTTTACTCTCACTAAATAAAAAAGCATCTCCAGTATTAACCCAAAAATACCAACCTATATTAAAATCTTTACTTTCTAATAAGACAGCTTTTTGATTAGCTGTATCATCTGTGGGATTGTTTGTGATAGCACCAAAAGTGATAGCTTCTTTTATTTTATCTAGGCTTATATCATCAAAAACATTTTCTGCTTTAGGGAAGCCATCAAATGCATTTGCACTATGAATGGGTTGCCATTTTTTATCAAGAGTGAAATGCCAAACTGCAAAACCACCACCTTCCTTGCTTTGAGTGAGATATGGGACATTTTTTGAGCTACTATCTTTAGCTACCCAAAATAGATATTGCATAGTAGGAGTTGAATTAGATATTTTTTCTACTAACTCATTAAAAGTTTTTGCATATAAATTATTAAAAATAAATGTATGCAAAAAAGCAATAAAAATCCATTTCACATTAAACCTTTACTATCTCTTTAATTGATTAACAGTCTGAAGCATTTCATCAGATGTGATGATGGCTTTAGAGTTTGCCTCATAAGCTCTTTGCCCTGCTATTAAATCGGTCATTTCATTTACTAGCTTTACATTTGAAAGCTCAATAAACCCTTGTCTAGTTTGTCCTAATCCATTAATCCCTGCAATCCCTGCAATAGGAGCCCCACTAGATGCAGATTCTTGAAACATAGTTCCACCCATAGCATGTAGTCCTGCTTGATTTACAAAACTAGTAAGCAAAATCTGACCTACTTGTGCTGGAGCTCTATTATTGCCTTCAAGCACACTAACCATACCATCTTCACTAATATTAACATCTGTTACATTAGCAGGTATAGTTATTTGTGGGTTAAGCAAATATCCCTCAGATGTGGTAATATTACCATCTCCATTAATCTTAAAATTACCATTTTTAGTATAAGCTTCACTTCCATCAGGAAGAATAACAGAAAAAAATCCCTCTCCTGTAATAGCAATATCTAAATCATTTCCAGTTTCTTTTAAGCTACCAATTTCAAATATCTTAGCCGTAGAAGATAGCTTACTACCTAAACCAATTTGTATCCCTGTAGGAGATATAGTTGTAGCAGAAGTAGAAGTTCCTGCATACTTCATAGTCTGATATATTAAATCTGTAAATTCTGCTCTGTTTTTCTTAAAACCAGAAGTATTTGCATTGGCGATATTATTGGAAATAGTATCAATATTTTTTTGCTGGGAAATCATCCCTGTGGCTGCCGAATAAAGAGATCGTATCATTTATTTACCTTTTATTAATTTTTTACAACAGCTATTTTATTAATAGCTTCATTATTCATATCATCCATTTGTGTGGTCATAGCTTTTTGATTAAACTCTATTGAGCGATTTACGATTATTAAATTTGTCATAGCTATCACAGGGTTTACATTACTTCCCTCTAAAAATCCTTGCTGTAAGGCATTTGGATTATTTACAAGTGAATATATACCATTTTTTAATGGTTTATAAATCCCATCAGATTTTTTTTCTAAATATTTTAAATTATTAACTTCATATATTTGTATTTTATTTACAATCTCATTACCTTGATATATATTTCCATCTGAGTCTATATGTGGAGATTGTCCAGTTAATATGATAGGTTTATCATTGGCACCCATTATAGGATTACCATTACTTTTATTAACAAGCCTACTTTGAGAATCTATTGCTAAATTACCTTTTTTGCTTAAAAGCATATTGCCTTTCGCATCTTTTGTAGAAAAAAATAAATTATCTTTATTTAAAACCAAATCTAGCTTATTATCAGTTTTTCTAAGAGTCCCCATAGAAAAATCAGTATATTCTTCAACTACTTGAGGAACCCTGTCCATAGTCCTATGTAAAAATTTAGCCCCTTCTTTAGTGTGATTACCTAAAGGAAGCTCTTTTCTTTTTTCATCATGGATTCTAATATAATCCCCAACAATAAGATTATCTTTTTTGAAAGAAGTAGTATTAACATTAGCGAGATTATTGGTAACCACATCAAGCCTATTAAAGCTAGTAACCATACCCCCTACTGCATTATAATAACCATTTTGCATATCAAACCTTACTCTTTTTTATATCAAACTAAGGAAGCAATTAATATTCCAATAAGTTAAATTAGGTAATATATGGGCGACCTTATCGTCTAGCTGGCCAAGGACATTAGAGTTTCATTCTAAAAACGGAGGTTCAAATCCTTCTAGGGTCGCCAATATTGGCATTAAGCTTTGGCTTAATGACGATTACAGAGAACGGATTACGGAGTACGGAGTAAAGCATTTAAGTTTATTTTTAATTTATATTTTTATTAAAAAAAACGATTGTAGTATTATGGAATACAAAACAAAAATAGAACAATTATCAAACAAATTAGATATAAATCTTCAAAGTTTATTATATGAAAACTCTAACTACCTTCCTACTATAACATCAACCTTTAAATGCATAGAAAATAGTTCTGAGCCTTTTAAGAGGCTATTAAGACATGATCTTGAGTTAGAGCATAATGTAAAATTAAAAATAGGCAAAGCATTACATTTTCATTATAATTTAGACAAATCTCTTAAGCCACCATATACGAAGTATTTTAACTATATATTAATATCTTTACTTGAAGAAAAATCTAATAATACTTTTGAAGAATTAGAAGAAAAGAGTCCTTACATCAATCACCATTAAAACTATTAATAGTTAGTATTATTAGAGATTTTCTTGGGCTTTTAGCTCTTCATTTTTTACATCTTCAACTTGCTGTAAATAAAAATCAAAATTATCTGGTGCATTAGAATTGACTTTATCTATTAAAGTTGCGAAATTATTTCCACTTAGGACTATATATCTCGTATCATTAAGCTCAAATACTATTAATTTTGTTTTTAAGTCAATTTGTCGGACAAATATTAATTTATAACCTTTTAAGTTATTTAGCTTTAGTGATTCATTTGTTTTTCTTTTTATCATGAAATAAAATATTAATAGTATAGATATAATTGAGAGCATTAAAATATAAGAGCCTATACCGATAGTTGGTGCTGGATTGCTCCTTAAAGGCTCACTACTAGCAAATAAAGAACCTGCTATATTTTTTCTAATAGATATTTTTATATTTTTACCATCAAAGCTTTTTTCTACTTCTATTAAAAAATTTTTTGCTTTTAATATTTTTATTTGTGAGTGATTTTTATAATATGCAAATTCTATAGCAGGGATTATACTATTTTGGATATTTATTATTTTATCTTTTATGGATAATTTATCATCAATTCTAATAATGATGTCTTCATTAATTGCACTTTTAGAGATATTTCCATCAAAGGATTTATTTAAATATAATGATAAGGTTATCTTATTAAGATTTTTTATTAACTTATAAGAAGTAATTTGAGAATATAAAGAAGAAGCTAAAATAAAAATAAAAAATAAAAATTTCATTTAATCATAATTACTAACAACATTTTTAGAATCTAAGATTTCATTAACCCTTATCGCTAGATTTTTTTCATAAACCATAACATCACCTTTGCCAAACATTTTATTATTTATATATAAAGCTACACTTTCTCCTGCGGCTTTATTTAAATCAATAACATATTCTTTTTTCATTTTAATAAATTCAAGCAATGGTAAAACGGTTTGCCCTAAATCAGCATGAATACTGATTTCCATATCAAGCATACTTCCATAATCTACTTTTGTCGATGATATGGTTGATTCTAGCTCACCTATAATTTTTTTTAAATTTTCAATATTAACATCATCCATCTCAATCCTTTAATTAATATGCGAGCAAAATATAAGTTTCTTCAACTTTAAAGTATTTTTTTATGTAATTATCCATATTTTTGGGTTGTATTATCTCTGGCACCTTCAATTTGGCATCTTTATTTGAATCTGATAAAGCCCATTTTAATTTCCCTACAATTAAATTTGATAATTCTTTGATAAAATCCTCTAGTTCTTCATCTTCTAAGTCTTCTTTAAGCCCAGAATATATGCCACTAAGAAAAACTAATCCTTCTTTTGACATTCCTATAATTATTTCTTTATTTTTATTATTATCTATAATATTTATTTTAGCATAAAGCAATGAGCTTTTATTTTCTGGCGGTTTAGCTATGGCTTGAATGGTGATATCAAAAGCTTCTTGAAAAACTTTATATATGGATTGCAATAAATAATGTGTCATAATTACCTTGTTTTTAAAATTCTTCGCTCATATCAAGACCACCTTTTTTATAATTAGTGACATTTCCTTCAAAAAAATTAACCTTTTGTGCATTAAAATCATTATAGGTATCAATCCAAGTAATAGGGTTCTTTGAGTTATAAATCGGTTTTAATCCACAAGTTCTCAATCTTTTATCGCATAAATACTGGATATATTCTTTTATTATATTATTGGTTAGCCCTAATATCTGACCACTAGTAATATATTGACCCCAAGATACTTCAAGCTCACATGCTTTTTTAAACATCCCATATACTTTTTCATCTAATTCTTTAGTGAAAAGCTCAGGTCTTTCAACTCTCATAGTTTTAATCATATGCTGATATAAGCTTAGATGAGTATTTTCATCTCTTTGTATAAATTTAATCATCTGTGTGGTGCCTCGCATTTTTCCAGATCTACTAAGAGCATAAAAATAAGTAAAACCACTATAAAAATATATCCCCTCAAGCATTACATTTGCAAACATAGATAATAATATATTCTCATCTGTAGGATTATCTGCAAGTTCTGTATATACTTGAGCTATTTCATCATTTTTTGCTTTTAGTTTATCATCTTTTCTCCATAATTCATATATATCATCTGAATTATCAGCAATACCATCCACTAAAACAGCATAACTTTGTGAATGCAAGGCCTCTTCAAAAGCTTGTCTTGCTAAAAGAATATTAACTTCAGGGGCTGTAATATATGGATTTAGATTATCCATAATTTGATTTGTTTGCACTGAATCCATAAAAATTAATTGACTAAGAGCCTTATCATAAGCATATCTTTCATTATAGCTAAGAGTTTTATATTCTTTAATATCATCATTTAATGTAACTTCACTAACCATCCAAGTATTAGCAAGCATTACATCCCAAAGCTTATATGCCCATTCATATTTGATATTATTCATATTAATAATACCTGATGGTTTTCCTCCAATTAGCTTAGTGCTATTTCCATCCGAGCCTTCTGGGTCATATATTTTTTTCCTACTCATTTCTTTCCTTGCTTTTATCTTTTCGATATTCTAGCATTACTTTCTTTCATTTACAATTTCACCATTTTCTAATTTATATATTGTCTCACATCTATCAAGTGTGCTAAGTCTATGGGCAATCATAATTAAAGTTTTATCATTGCTTAAATCATATATTTCATTCATAATTTGCTTTTCTGTTTCATCATCTAAAGCTGATGTGGCTTCATCTAAAACTAGTATTTCAGGGTCTATATATAATGCTCTTGCAATAGCTATTCTTTGTTTTTGTCCACCACTAAGCATGACTCCACCTTCTCCTACTTTTGTCTTTTGACCTTGCTTGGTTGATAAGAAGTCGTATATCTTAGCTTTTTTTAGCACATCATCAATTTTTTCCTCATCATAAGGAGAGCTAAATGCTACATTTTCTCCCACAGTTCCATCGAAAAGATATACATCTTGAGGTATGTATCCTACTTTTGACCTCCATGATTTTATATTTGAATCACTTATTTCTTTTTCATCTGAATGTATAGTGCCTTCTTTTGGCTTATAAAGACCTATAATAATATCTACGATGGTAGATTTACCGCTACCACTTTCTCCTATAAATGCTATGCTTGAGCCTTTTTTTATAGTTAGATTTATATTTTTTAGGACTTTGTCTCCCTCATTATATTCAAAATCTAAGTTTTTTATATAAATATTATTTTTAAACTCTATTGGCTCATTGCCTAAATCTTCATTATCATACATCAAATCATTATGCACTATATTTAATGATGCATAATTAAACATTATTGTATTATATCCACTCATAACTCTATTAGCTGATGGCATTAAACGATAAAGAGCAAGAACAAACATAGTTATAGTAGGTAAAAAACTAGATACATCTCCATTGTATTTCCATATCAAATATGTAATCAAAGAAACAATAACACTAAATCCAACTGCTTCTAAGAATAATCTTGGAATGCTATTTAAAGTTGCATTAGTGGTACTTGCTTGTGCAAGAGCTTGGCTGGATTCTCCAAATGTAGTTAATATGTCTTTATCATTTGATTGCAATTTTATAAGCTTGAAATTCCCAAAACTTTTATTGATAATTTCATAAAATTTTTCTTGCACTTTAGCTCTTATTGCACCTACTTTTTTGATTTTAGCAGATATAGTTTTTATCATTAAAATGGCATTTATCACTAAAAAACAAGTTAAGGCAATCGTAATTTTCCAATTTACAAGTATCATCATAATATATATAAATATAATTATAAAAACTTCACTCATCATAAACAAAGTAGCAGACATTAATAATGTCATATTTGATGCCTCAGTAATGATAGACTTTGTCATATTCGATGAATTTCGATTAATAAATTCTTTATAAGGCAAACCCATATAATTCTCAAAAAGCCTATAAGCAAGTAAATGATACCTACTATTAGAAAATCTATTTAGCATATAAGTATAAAATAAATTTATAGCACTTCTAAATATATAAAAAAACACCAGCAATACACCAAATGCAACAATAAAAGAAACTTCATCTTTAAAACCAAATAAATTAAATACTTTACTATAATATTCATTTGAATGTATCACAGTAAAATCCGTAGATACAGCGATAAAAGGCATAATTGCCGAAATACCAACAACCTCTATGATGGATATAATTATGGAAAAAAAGAATAATCCTAAAAGAAATTGCCTATCTCTTCTTGTAAGAATTGAGTTAAGTTTTTGTATCAATGCAGTTTCCTAATGACGAATTGAAAGTATTTTATTGTTTTTTTGATTAAAGTTTGATTATTCTAATAATATATTAATATAATAATGGCTTATGGGAACTTCTATTAATACAAAATAAATAGCTAATATTATATTTTGTATTAATAGAGGTTCCCTTATCTAAATTTAAGGACAAATTAGTGAAACGAACTTATCAACCACATAATACACCAAGAAAAAGAACTCATGGTTTTAGACTTAGAATGAAGACTAAAAATGGTAGAAGATTAATTAATAGAAGAAGAGCTAAGGGCAGAGCAAGATTGGCAGTTTAAAGGACTTTGATAGCATTAAAACTCATAATGAGTTTGGTGTTGTTTATAAAAAAGGTGTTAAGCTAAATACGAAAACAGTTATTGTGTATTATCTAAATGGAAATATCAAAAATGTTGGCTTTACTGCTAGTAAAAAAATAGGCATAGCAGTTGTAAGAAACAGGGCTAAAAGACTTTTAAGAGCTGTATTTTTACAAAATATAGATAGGCTTCAAATTGGCAGTTTTGTTTTTGTGGCTAAACATAATCTTGTAGAATGTGGATTTCATCAAGTGAATAAAGATATATATTGGGCATTAAATAAATTAAATGTTATCAAAAAAAAGCCCAATAAAATATAATATTTTTATTTTTTTAATAAAATTTTATCAAAAATATCTATCTATACTATTTGGCTATGGGTGCTGTAGGTATTATCCTACTTGCTCTGAATATGCCTTGATGAATTTTAAGCATAATAATATATTTGTAGCTAGTTTTAAAACTATTATTAGGATATTAAAATGCAATCCCATTTTTGATAGTGGGTTTGATTATCCCATAGTGAATCATAAACAAAAAAGTATTTTAAATACATATAAAAGAAATAAAAAAATTATTTTTTTTCTAGTCCCTATAAATGACAATATAAGTGGCAATAAAAGAAATAAATTTTACATAATAAAGGGAATATAATGGATAATCTATCAATGCAAACGAGAGTTATGATAGCTGCTATTTTATCATTTGGATTTTTTATTTTGTTTGATACATATTATGTCCAAGACATAAGAAAACAACAAAAAAAAGAGCAAATAGAGAAAAAAATAAACACAGAAAACCAAGCACCCTCTATGGCAGAAAGCTCTCTAGTTGCCCCAGAAGATGATGAAAGCATTGATTTATCTGTAAGTATTGAAAATGATAAAAACATCATTAGCACTATTTATTCAAAAGATTTTAATGTTTATATAGATGACAAAGGAAGAATAGGAAATGTTAAGCTAAAAGGCGATAAATTTGGTCAAGATGGTTTAAATATGTTTTCTGATGATGTAGTAAAACCTTTAGAGATTAGATTTTCTGATAAAGCTATCAATCAAGAAGCATTTAATACGAAATATACTAGCAAAAAAAAGACTCATAATTTAGACAATAAAACAATAATTACTCTAACTCAAAAACTTAAAGATTTAACAATCACAAAATACATCACATTTTTCCCAAATGGCTCTTATCTTTTTAAAGTAGTTACTAGTAAAGATGTTAAAATGTTTGTTACTTTAGGATATAGACCTAGCGGGGAAGTTGATGGATTTGTATTTAATGGTGCTATTGTTAAAGAATTTGATAATACATTAAGCCTATATGAGGATGGTGATGTAGTTAGTAATACTAATTTTTCTAAAGCAAGCATAGTATCATCTTCTGATAAATACTATGTCCATTTATTGTATGATATGGATAATAATTTAAAAGGAGTTGTATCAAAATATAAAGATGATGACCCTTTGCTTTTTGTGAATATATTAAATAAGCAAACTCTTAATGGATATGTAGGCGAGAAAAATTTCAAAAAACTACAAGACATAGATCCTGCATTAACAGACATAGTAGAGTATGGATTTATTACATTTTTCGCAAAACCTCTTTTTGCTTTTTTAATTTATATTAATTCTTATTTTGATAATTGGGGATGGTCTATTATAATTTTAACTATTATAATTAAAATTCTTGTGTTTCCTTTGACTTACAAAGGAATGATGTCTATGGGAAGATTAAAAGAATTAACCCCTCAAGTAAAAGAGCTACAAGCCAAACACAAAGGTGATCCTGCCAAATCAGGAGCTGCGATGATGGCTCTATATAAAAAACACAACGCCTCTCCTATGGGTGGGTGCTTGCCTATATTGCTTCAAATACCTGTATTTTTTGCAATATATAGAGTTTTACTAAATGCTGTCGAGCTTAAAGGAGCTGAATGGACTTTATGGATAAATGATTTATCATTGCATGACCCTTATTTTGTCTTACCAATCTTAATGGGTGGAAGTATGTTTGTGCAACAATTAATAACTCCTACTACTGTAACAGACCCAACTCAGCAAAAGATATTTAAGTTTTTGCCTGTTGTATTTACTATATTTTTCTTGACATTTCCTGCTGGATTAGTTCTTTATTGGATTGTTAATAATGTCCTTTCTATTGTGCAACAATACTATATAAATAAAAAACTAGAATGGAAAAGAATGGAAAAAGAAAGTCATCAAAAATGATTAAAATAGAAGCAGATACTTTAGAAGAATTATATGAAAAATCATCCAAAGAACTTGCTTGTTCTGTTGTTGATTTAGATATTGACATTATACAACAACCATCTAGCTTTATAGGTCTTTTTAAGAAAAAAGCAATAGCTATTGTGGGCATTAAAGAAGGTGCTACGATTGATAAAAGATATATAGAAGAGGATGTCAAGGAAACGGTAGAAAAAAAAGAAATCATAAAACCAATAAAGAAAAACAAAGCCCCTAAGATAAATAAGAAAGATAGCAATTCTCCAGAAGCAAAAACTGAAAAATATGCTTTAAAAAATGGAGTAAAAAAGAATGAAGATGATACTAATGACACAATAGAAGAAATTTATTATTCTATAAAAAAGCTCATCGATGAAACACCTTTTGATATTGATATAATAGAAATTAAAATGGTCGAGAAAAAAGTAATTTACATCAAGCTAGATGGAGATGACTCATCTTTACTTATAGGCAAGGACGCTTACAGATATAAAGCATTCTCTTATATGCTTTATACTTGGATTCATACTAGATATGATTTTCTTATCAAGCTTGAGATTTCTAATTTCCTAGCAAATCAAGAAAAAAATATTACAACTTATTTAGATGGCATAGCAGAAAAAATAAATGAAGATGGAGCAGGCACTACAAAGCCTTTTGATGGTGTGTTTATGCATATAGCAGTATCTTATTTAAGAGATTTATTTCCAAATAAAAATGTAGCAATCCTCTCTAATAAAAACGGAGATAAATACATAAAAGTTCATCGCGATAGATAGCATAGTAGCCATAAGCACCGCTTATGGAATAGGAGCCATAAGCATAGTGCGAGTAAGTGGCGATCTTGCTTTAAGCATAGCGAAAAAAATAACAAAACAAAACAACTTCACCCCAAGATATGCTAATCTACACAAGCTTTATTTTAAAGATGGGCAAATCATAGATGAAGCCATAGTGATATATTTCAAATCCCCAAAAAGCTTCACAGGAGAAGATATAGTAGAGTTCCAATCCCACGGTGGAATAGCCATAGCAAATATCATATTAGAAGAATGCATTAATAACGGAGCAAGAATAGCCAATGGCGGAGAATTTTCAAAAAGAGCTTTATTAAATAATAAAATGCCAATAGAGAAAATAGAAACCATAGCTAAAATGATAGAAAGTAAAAATAAAAAAAGCATTCAAATATTAACAAAAAACCTAAGTGGTCATTTGCAAAATTTTTTAAATGAGATAAGACAATCACTAGTTTTATTATTAGCCCATAGTGAGGTCAGCATAGATTATGGCGAAGAAGATTTACCTAGCAATTTAATAAGCGATATTTCAAATAAAATAGACGAAATAATACATAAATTCAATCAGGTATTAAAAAACACATCTTACTCAAAAAAAATAATAGAAGGAAACTCCATAAGCATAATAGGCAAACCAAATGTAGGAAAAAGCTCCCTATTAAACACAATCCTAGGCACAAACAGAGCCATCATAAGCCCTACAGCAGGAACCACAAGAGACACCATAGAAGAATTAATAGAAATAAAAAACCATTTAGTAAAAATAATAGACACCGCAGGAATAAGAGACACAAATAACGACATAGAATCCATAGGCATAGAAAAAAGCCTAGAATCCATAAAAAAAGCAGACACAATCCTAGCCCTTTTTGACATATCCAAGCCATTAGATGAAGATGATTTCAAAGTTTTAAATGCAATAAAAGATAAAAATAAACAAAGCATTATTATATTAAACAAACAAGATTTAGGAAAAAACATAAACATAAAAGAATTTGAAAACTTCCCCCATCAAGTAACCATATCCGCTAAAAATAAAGAAATAGATAATTTAATAAACTCCTTAGTAAAAATACTCAATCAAAACACTTTAACAAATGATTTATCTTTAAGCTCGAAAAGGCAAGAGGATTTAATAGAGAAAACAAAAGAAAATCTTTTATTAGCAAAAGAAAATATAAAAAATGAGGATTTGGAAATATTTTCTTATAACATTACGGAGTCTTTGGAATTAATATCACAGGTAACTAGTAATTATGATTATAGTGAGCTTTTAGATACTATGTTTGAGGGGTTTTGTTTGGGCAAATGATACTAACACCTACTTTGCAAGATTGTAAAATATCTGGTTTAGTGATTTGAATATTTATATTTTTAATAGTTTTATATTTTTTTTGCATTTTATTTTTAATGTCCATTAAGGCATCTTCGATTAAAAAGTATTTATTCTTTTTAATCATTTTTTTAATCTTTTTAGCTACATATCCATAATCAATAAACTCTATATTTTTATCATAAGTAGATGAAAAATCCACAATGATTTTTTGTTTTTTAACTCGCTCAAAATCTAAAATGCCAATAATGGCTTTAAAAGATAAGCTATTTATATGTATATTATATAACTGCTTTTTCTTCATTATTAAATAATCTCATAATATTTGGAATATGCTTGCCAAATATAATAGCATAGATTAAAACCATAGGAACTAAACTAGAAATATTTGAAAAATTAAAAAAGTATAAAAGCAATAAAATAGAGCCTACACTAAGCAAAGAAGATATAGAAGATATTTTAAGAGTTTTCGCTAATACTCCCCATACTACAAGACCTACAATAGTTTCTATTGGCATCATAAAGATAGAAATTCCAAAAAAAGTAGCAACTCCTTTTCCACCCTCAAAAGATAAAAATATAGAATAACAATGCCCTAAGATAGCTATAAAAGACATAAACCATAAAGCATTTTCACCAAGATTAAAGCCATATTTAGCTACTATTAGCAATATAAGAATTTTTAGTAAATCAGAAGCTAGAGTTAAAGCTCCTAACTTTTTAGCTAAGGGGTGATTATCTTGCTTTAAAACACGAAGCACATTAGTAGCCCCAATGCTTCCGCTTCCAAGAGAAAGCAAATCCACATCGGTAAAAGCTTTTGTGTAAACAAGCCCAAAAGGGATAGAGCAAATTAGATAAGTTATAATATAGAAAATTATATTAGTGTGTTCGATAAACATTTATATAAGACCTTTTTTTAAATATAGCCATATTATATCTTTTGCACTCTTAAGAAAACCTCTATTAATCCAAAATAATACCAATCCTAATAGTTAAGAAGCAACAAGCTTAATATTTTTATAATAATTTTATGTTATGTTATGTTATAATTATGCACCATTAAAGAAGATGAGAATATATAATAAGGTGCAAAATGAGTATCAATGAAGATGTAGCAAGTAGAATTAAAGCATTAGAAAATGATTGGAAGACCAACCCAAGATGGGTAGATGTTAAAAGAACATATAGTGCAAAAGATGTTGTGAAATTACAAGGCTCTATTAAAATAGAACATACCTTAGCGACAAGAGGGGCTAATAGATTATGGGACCTTATAAGAGGTGGTGCTTCTAAAAAAGGATATGTTAATTGTCTTGGAGCTCTTACAGGTGGTCAAGCAATGCAACAAGTAAAGGCTGGTATTGAAGCTATTTATTTATCAGGATGGCAAATAGCAGCAGATGGAAATACATCTAAGACTATGTATCCAGATCAATCTTTATATGCTTATGATTCTGTTCCTACTATGGTGCAGAGAATTAATAATTCACTTAAAAGAGCTGATGAAATTCAGCATACAAAGGGAATATATAAAGGAGATAAAGGATTTATAGATTTTTTTGCTCCCATTGTAGCTGATGCTGAAGCTGGTTTTGGCGGAGTTTTAAATTCTTATGAATTAACAAAAAATATGATAGAAGCAGGAGCTGCTGGTATTCATTTAGAAGATCAATTAGCTGCTGTAAAAAAATGTGGTCATATGGGTGGAAAAGTTTTAGTTCCAACACAAGAAGCGATACAAAAGCTAATCTCTGCTAGACTAGCATCAGATGTCATGGGAGTTCCTACTTTTGTATTAGCTAGAACAGATGCCGAAGCTGCCAATTTATTAACTAGCGATGTTGATGAATATGATAAGCCTTTTTTAACAGGAAAAAGAACATCTGAAGGTTTTTATGAAGTAAAAGCTGGAAAAGAACAAGCAATAGCAAGAGGTTTAGCTTATGCTCCTTATGCTGATTTAGTATGGTGTGAAACTGCTACTCCTGATTTAGGTTTTGCTAAAGAATTTGCAGATGAGCTTAAAAAACAAAACCCTAATCAATTACTAGCATATAATTGTTCTCCATCATTTAATTGGAAGAAAAATTTAGATGATGCAACAATTGCAAAGTTTCAAGATAAATTAAGTGAATATGGATTTAAGTATCAGTTTGTTACTTTAGCTGGTATTCATAGTATGTGGTATAATATGTTTGATTTAGCTAATGAATATGCTAATGGAGAAGGTATGAAGCATTATGTAAATAAAGTTCAAGAAGAAGAATTTAAAGCCGTATCAAAAGGATATACTTTTGCTTCTCATCAGCAAGAAGTTGGAGCTGGATATTTTGATGATGTTACAACAATTATACAAGGTGAAAAATCTTCTGTAACTGCTCTTACAGGCTCCACCGAAGAAGATCAATTCTAATGATAGCTACTGCTGATTTAATGGATGACTACCCAGATTTACAAGTAGTTTCGCCAATTTTTAAAAGCTTTGGCAAGAAAGATAGTTTTTATGGCAAAATAAAAACTATCTCTTGCTTTGAAGATAATACAAAAGTTAGAGAAAGACTAGAAAGTGAAAATGGAAAAAATTGTGTTTTAGTAGTAGATGGGGCATCTTCTTTAAGATGTGCCTTACTTGGAGATAATTTAGCTCAATTAGCTATTGATAATAATTGGGAAGGTATCATCATTAATGGCTGTATTAGAGATAGCTCAATTATAAACACAATGGATATAGGAGTAAAAGCCTTAGCAACTAATCCTAGAAAAAGCCTTAAAGAAAATAAAGGTATTCTTGATGTCCAAGTATCTTTTGGAGATGCAAAATTTATCCCTGATGAATATATTTATTGTGATGGTGATGGGATAGTTATTGCTCCATCTAAAGTTTAGCTCATTTGATTACTAAGTAAAAGTATTAAGATGTCTAAGCCTTTAAATAATACCAATTTTTTTCCATATAGGTAGGACTTCTTTATTCCATAACTCAAATCTTTGTTCTAAGTATTCTTTAGTGCTACCTACTGAATTATTTTGTATTTCCATATTGGTTTCTTTTTTTAAGTGGTCATCTATCTTATCAACCATCTTAGACATATTTTTTTCATCATAAAATTTATAAAATAATCTATCAAAAAAATCTGCTATAAAAGCACTCTTTATATTAAAAGCACTAAGATATTCTGATTTATTAGATGACATATATTCATTACAAAAGGCTTTATTTAGATTATGTTTTTTATTAGTTTCATCATTTGCTATTATAGCAACTAGTGAAGATGAGACAAAAAGAGATATGTAAAAAAGTGTTGTTCTTGTGTCGTTGTTATATATTAATTCATCAAAAAAACTTCCCTTAGAGAGCTTTTTCGTAAAATGCTTAATTACATCATCGCTTATTTTTATATTTACTGATTCATAATCAATACTCTCATTTATTTGTTGATTAGGACTTATAAATAAAAATTTGTATTTGCTTAGTATTTTTTTTATTTCATATAATGAATGTTTTTTAATCCCTTTAATGTATAAATCTTTCCTAAAAGAAGTGCCTAAAAAATGGTCTTTAAAATGCTCAAATATAGGAGTTCCAGCAGTGAAGTATTTGGTTAAAAATGTATTAATTTCTGCTGGTAATGTAAATGAGCTAAATGCATTAGTAGGTGAGCAAGTGCCTACAAAATCAAATCCTTTTTTAGAGAATTTTTTTTCAATATCTATAAAATAACAAGATTTCCATCCTATATTTAGATACTCATGAGGCAAATAATTTCTATCTTGTTTTTTAGCTAAATCTAGGCTTTTTTTTAAATTTTTATGTCCAGCCATAAGGGGTTGTTCTAAAAATTCGTCTACGATTTTTATACTATGATCCATCCTAATATCACTTCGACTAGTGCTAGTATGAGATGCTTCTAAAAGAAGTTTTTGTAATTGGCTTCTATATAATGAGCCAGGTAAGGCATTATAGCTATTATACACGACTCCACCATTTTTAATCATTTTATCACAAAACTTTATCATATCTTTTCTGACTTGACTAGAAACCCATGAATAAACACCATGAAAGATGATATAATCAAATTTAGGAAATTGCTTTTTCTCTTTAAGTGCTTGAGAAAAGGGCATATTATAAAAATGAATATTAGTTAAATTCCCTTTTTTTGCCATATACTCACCATATTTCACATGAGCAGGATTAAAATCAATCCCATAAAACTCCCCATCTGGGAAATTTTCAGCCATAGAAAGTAAAGTCGTCCCTTTCCCAAAACCAAGCTCACAATAAGTAAATTTACCCTCAATAGATGGAGGCTCAATCAGATTTGATAATAAACAGAAATTTATAAATAAAGGAGATAAATCACTATAATATTGATTTGTGTATTCTATATCAACTACATATTTGTCTTTGTATTGTTCGCTCATTGTTTTTGCCTATATTAAAAGATGTAATGTTAGTGTATTTTTATAAAAGTGAGGTTAAAGTTGGAAAAACACTCATCACTTTTAAAGTTTCTTAAGTTATGTTCGTTAAAATAAAAGAAGTAAATATTTTTATTTTTAAGAACTACAGACAATATTATAAACTCAAGGCTAATTATTAATGAATATTAGAAAAGATTTCATCGAATTTTTCACATCAAAAAAACATCAATTATATAAATCATCGCCACTTATACCAGATGATGAAAGCTTAATGTTTATTAATGCAGGAATGGTTCCTTTTAAGGATATTTTTACAGGAAAAATACCTACTCCAAACCCTGATATGGCTACTAGCTGTCAGTTATGCTTAAGAACTGGTGGTAAGCATAATGACTTAGAAAATGTGGGTTATACTAATAGACATCATACTTTATTTGAAATGCTTGGGAATTTTTCTTTTGGTTCTTATTTTAAAAAAGAAGCTATTGAATACTCTTATGAGTTTTTAACTCAAACATTAAAGCTTGATTTAGATAAATTATGGTTTACTGTGTATGATGATGATGATGAAGCATTTAATTTATGGGCAGATATAGTTCCTAAGGATAGAATAAAAAGACTTGGGAAAAAAGATAATTTTTGGCAAATGGGTAATAGTGGTCCTTGTGGTCCTTGTAGTGAGATTTTTTATGATCAAGGGGATAAATTTAATTCTAGTGAAGACTAT
This sequence comes from Campylobacterota bacterium, assembly GCA_029255845.1. Classification (GTDB taxonomy): domain Bacteria; phylum Campylobacterota; class Campylobacteria; order Campylobacterales; family JAJVLF01; genus JAJVLF01. The sequence continues at coordinate 34,073 of JAJVLF010000015.1, forward strand.
CTTGGAGGAGAGGGAGATAGGTTTTTAGAGATTTGGAATTTGGTTTTTATGCAATACGAAATGCACCCAAATGGGGGTTTGACACCATTAAAGAAGCCTTATATAGATACGGGTATGGGACTAGAGAGAGTTTATGCTATTATGGAAAATGTCCATAGTAATTTTGAGTCTTCTTTATTTATGCCAATTATCAAGCATATTGAAAAACTATCTAATGTCGAATATATTTATGATAAAGGAAGTAGTTTTCGTGTTATAGCTGACCATATAAGGGCTATTTGCTTTATGCTTAGTGAGGGTATTACTTTTGATAAAGACGGGCGAGGGTATGTTTTAAGAAGACTTCTAAGAAGAGCCGTTCGGCATGGGTATTTGCTTGGATTTAGAGAAAGTTTTTTATTTTTATTGGTGGATGATGTCATAGCTATTATGGGTGATACTTATGAGTCTTTAGAAGAAAAAGAAAAGTTTTTAAAAGAGAATATTAAGCTAGAAGAAGAAAGATTTTTTGCTACTATTGAAAATGGAATGAAGCTTTTTAATAAAGAGCTAGAAACAACAAAAGATATTTTCTCTGGAGAAGTCGCATTTAAGCTGTATGACACTTATGGTTTCCCTCTTGATTTGACTGAAGATATGCTAATTAAAAATAATATCAAAATAGATATAGAAGCTTATGATAAAGCTATGCAAAATCAAAAAGAAAAAGCTAGAGCTAATTGGAGTGGCAGTGGTGAGGCTTCTAAGAGTGCTAATTTTAAAGAAATAATTGATAGTTTTGGCATAAATGAATTTATAGGTTATGAAAATAATACAAGCACTTCAAAAATCATATCTCTATATGATAATGAATTTAATTCTGTAAATTCTCTAGCTATCGATGGATGGGTGCTTTTAGATAAAACACCATTTTATGCTGAAAGTGGTGGTCAAGTTGGTGATAAGGGAAGCATTAATGATATTGAAGTGATAGATACAAAAAAGTTTTTTGAATTAAATTTATCGCAAGTTAGAATAAATAATGCGAAATTAGAGCTTCAAGATACTGCAATATGCAAAGTGGAACAAAGAGATGAAGTTAAAAAACATCACTCTGCAACTCATTTATTACAAAGTGCATTAAGAGAAATTTTAGGAGATGGAGTCCATCAAGCAGGAAGCTATAATGATGCGAATAGATTAAGATTTGATTTTACTTATCCAAAAGCTATCGAAAATCAAGAATTGCAACAAATAGAAAATATAGTAAATGAAAATATCTTCAAGTCCATTGATTTATCGACAGAAGAGCTTAGTATAGACGAAGCAAAGAAAAAAGGTGCCATTGCTATGTTTGGCGAAAAGTATGGAGATATGGTGCGAGTTGTTTCTTTTGATAAAGAAAGCATAGAATTTTGTGGAGGAACTCATATAGAAAATACTTCAAAAATAGGAAGTTTTATCATCACAAAACAATCATCAGTAAGTAGTGGAGTGAGAAGAATTGAGGCTATTTGTGGCAAAAGTGCTAATGCATATATGAAAGATGTTTTAAATAAATACCAAGAAGCAAAATTTGAATTAAAAAATGAAAATATCATCGAGGGCATTTTAAAATTAAAAGAAAATATCAAAGAACTTAAAACAAAACTAAAAAATAACAACAGCACTAAAGAATTAAAAGTATCTAAAATAAAAGACTTAAATATAATAATAGAACAAATAGATGATGGCAATATAAAAGAAATAATAGACATTCAAAAAAATAAATACGAAAATATAGTCATAGTGATATTTCAAGTAGAAAAAGAAAAAGCAAAAATATTTTGCTCATGCAAAAACACAAATATAAAAGCAAACTCCCTAGTGAAAGAAATATCCCCAATCCTAAATGCAAGAGGCGGAGGAAAAGATAGTTTTGCTACTGCTGGTGGAGGAGATGTGGATAAGATAAATGATGCTAAAATGGAAGTGATTAAGTATATAGAAAGTAATAGCTAAATGTATAAGCTAGTCTTTTTAGTTTTATATATCCCATTTATGGAGAAAATAAGAGCGAAAAAGACATAAGGAAGCTTCTATTAATAAAACAAAACCTCTCAAACTACTAATAGCACCTGATTCTTTTAAAGAGAGCTTGAGTGCCTCACAAGTTTGCGATATTATAAGTAATGCCTTTATAGATAAGCTAGGCAAAGAAAATGTTGAAATCACTACTATGCCTTTATCAGATGGAGGAGAGGGCATAGTAGAAGTGCTTGAAAAATCTATTAATAAAAATATCATTCGTAAGTATGCAGTAGTAAGTGATGTTTTTGGAAATAAGATTAAAGCTAAATATTTGATTGTTGATAACAAGATAGCTATTTTAGAAATGGCTAATGTAGTCGGATTGCATTTATTAAATGAAAATCAAAAAAATCCTATGAAGACATCTACCCTAGGAATGGGGGAATTAATAAAAAATGCCTTAGATAATAATATAAAAGATTTTATCATAGGAGTTGGTGGGACTTCCACAAATGAGGCTGGTTTTGGAATGCTTCAAGCATTAGGAGTTTTATTTTTTGATAAACAAGGTAATTTAATCACTAAAAGCACTCCTAAAGACTTGATGAATTTAAACAGTATAGATATTAGTAATATTGACTCTAGGTTAAAAAAATGTAGCTTTACAATAGCATGTGATGTCAGTAATCCTCTTTGTGGCTTAAATGGAGCTAGTCATATTTTTGCACCTCAAAAAGGTGCTAATAAAGATATGGTTTTAAAGCTTGATGAGATTATTTCTAATTTCGCTAAAGTAGTTGAAACTTCTTTAAATATAAACGAACAAGAAAAAGAAGGGGCTGGAGCAGGTGGAGGAATTGGTTTTGCATTTTTATCCTTTTTAAATGCAAATCTAAAATCAGGTATTAATATCATTATGGATATGAGTAATTTTTCAAAAGAAGTAAAAAAAACAGACATAATCATAACAGGAGAGGGGCGAACAGACTCTCAAAGCCTAAATGGAAAAGTAGTCTCTGGCATTGGAAAGATTGCTAAAAAACATAACAAAAAAGCAATCATCATAAGTGGCTCTTTACAATCAGGCTTTGAGCCACTCTATGATAATGGCATTACTTCTATATTTAGCACCATATCAGAGATAGGGACTTTGGAAAATGCTTTAAATAATGCGGATAAGAATTTATATAATGTATCTTATTCTGTGGCTAGTTTGATTTGATTGAGTAGGAAATTGTAATTATTTAAAGAAGTCTACTAGATAATTTCTATATTGGTATCGAAAATAAAGCAATATTTTAGAGCAAAAGAATATAATGCTATATTTACTTTCTTTTAATGTGCATTTTAAGAAAGATAGTTTAGTAAAAAACACAAGGATTTATCATTGAGTGAAAATAATCATTTTATAAAAGACATAGAAATTAAAAAATTTAAATGTTTTAATTCTTTTAAAACTGGTAAATTTAAAAGAGTTAATCTTATTGGAGGAAAAAATAATATAGGGAAGACAGCCTTTATGGAGGCTATATATTTATATACTTCAACAAGTATGACAATGGCATATCAAAGACTATTGATTTTAAAAACATATAGAAATATGCAAGAAATGCTTCTTTCAAATGATTCAGATGAAGATATTTTAAAGTCTTTAATTTTGGAAAATCAAGATATCAATATTGGGATTGAGAAACAGGGGGATCGTACAAATGATGATGTTGGTGAAGAATATATATCAGAAGGTATATTCAATATAGAAAAAGATAAAGATGATGGGTTATTTTCTATTAGGGTTAAAAGTGAATTTGTGACTATAAATGAAGGTGTGTATATGCATAGGGATTCAGATGGTGACATAGAAGAAGAAGAAGAATATTATAAAACAAGTTCTCATAAATACTCATTATCTAAATTAATAACTTTCCTACATTCAAATATGTCTAATGCTAAATATAGCACAAGTAAAATATTTATAGGAACAAATCTAAATGACAATAATTTACTAGAAGAAATCATCGGAAACCTAAAACTAAACAATAAATATAATTCTTTCAATCAACACTTAAATAAATTATTTAAAATTGAAAATATTGACTTCATAAATAGAAAACCTATGGTCAAAATAAATAATCAATATCAAAATATAACTACTTTAGGAGATGGAATAAGGTCTATAATATTTTATCTTGGCTCATTACTAACCTTAAATGATGATTACATATTCATAGATGAAATAGAAAATGGAATTCATTATTCAAAACTAGATGATGTGTGGAAATTAATATTAACTATCTCAAAAGAGCAAAATGTTCAGGTTTTTGCTACTACTCACTCAAAAGAATGTATAGAATCTTATGCTAGAGTAGCTAAAAAATTAGAAGATGACAATATAGGTTTTATCAGTATGTATAAAAATAAAGAAAATGAATTAAAATCTATTACATTTGATTATGAAAGTATCCAAAATAGAGGAGAGCTTGAATTGGATAATAGATAATGATTTATTTTATAGTCGAGGGACAAACTGACAAAGCACTTATTGAAAATATTTTACATACTTTAGGAATAGATAATGACTTTAAATTTGCAGGACTTAAAGGTGATGGAAGTGTTAAAAGATATATTGAAAACCTAACAGACCATGAATTATCTGAAAATACATATTTTGCGATTATTGATGCTGATAATTCATTTTCTGATAGTGAAAAGAAATTACAAAAATGTATAGGAGATAAAAAAATTTATTTTTTTATCTTTCCAGACCATAAAAATAGTGGAGAACTAGAAGACTTGATTTTATCTAGTATTGATATTGATAATAAAGATGAAGTTATAAAATGTTTTAATAACTATAAACAATGTATCAAAGATAGTATCAATAAAGATATTGAAAATAAGCACAAGCTATATGCATACACAACATTGCAACATAATCAAAAACCAGAAGAGTATATAAAAACCTTAGATATTAAAGATAATTTTGAAGAATTAAAACAAAAAATAAAAGAATTATTTGAAAACCTTTTATACCGTGAAGACCCCACTTAAAGCATTAATGCCAGCTTGAGATACTTCTGTGTCCTGCTCAGGTGAGCCAGAGCTACAGCCTATGCCTCCTAATATTTGATTGTCATTAGTAAATATTGGTAAGCCTCCTCCCACTACACAAAATCTTCCTTGATTAGATGTGTGTATCCCAAAAACTGGTCCATTATTTTTGATTAAATCTCCATAAAACTTGGTTGATCTTCTTGCTCCACCTGCTGTGAATGCTTTATCTATCGCTATGCTTATGCTTGTTATTCTTGCATTATCCATTCTTTGGAAAAGCATTAGGTTTCCGCCGTCATCTACTATGGCTATATCCATATCTATGCCGATTTCTTTTGCTTTTGCTTCAGCTCCTGCCATCATTGTTTTGGCATCTTCTAATGTTAATTTTGCTACTTGTTTCACTTCATTTCACTTTTTTTATTATTTCTTTGCTTGTGTAAAATTGGCTCTGTGTATCCATTAGGACATTCTTTGCCTGATGTTACTAATTCACATGCTGTTTTAAATGCAATATTGTCAAAATTATCTGATATATTCTCATATTCGTTATCATTTTTATTTTGCTCATCCACTATCTTTGCCATTTTTTTCATAGCATTCATAAATTGCTCATTCGTTATGACTTTATGCTCTAGCCAATTACATAAATGCTGAGATGATATTCTTAATGTAGCCCTATCTTCCATTAATGCTACATCACTAATATCAGGGACTTTAGAGCAACCTATCCCTTGGTTAATCCACCTTGATACATAACCCAAAATTCCTTGAGCATTATTTTCTATCTCTTTTGTGATTATCTCATCGCTCCAATTAGGGTCTCTAATTATAGGAACTTCTAAAATATCCTCTTTTTTAGTTCTATCTCTATTTTTTAATGTTTTATGCAAATCAAGGACATCTACTTGATGATAATGCATTGAGTGAAGTGTCCCAGCGGTAGGAGAAGGAACCCATGCACAATTACCCCCTGCTTTTAGGTGGGCAATCTTAGTTTCCATCATACTTTTCATATCATCAGGCTGAGCATACATACCTTTGCCTATTTGTGCTTTTCCACTAAAGCCACATAAAAGAGCTACATCCACATTGTAGTTTTCATAAGAAAGTAGCCATTTTTTTGTCTTCATATTTGCTTTTAAGTCCATTATCCCAGCTTGCATAGAAGTATGCATTTCATCACCTGTTCTATCTAAAAACCCTGTATTTACAAAAAATACTCTGTCCTCAGCTGACCTTATACATTCTTTTAGATTAAGAGTCGTTCTTCTCTCTTCATCCATAATCCCCATTTTAAATGTCAAATTATCTAAACCTAAAGTCTTTTCTATTTGAGCAAACATATCAGAAGCAAAAGCTACTTCTTGTGATCCATGCATTTTAGGTTTTACTATATAAATGCTTTTCTTTTTAGAATTTTGATAAACAACTTTATTTTGTTTTTCATATACAGCTATAATACCCATCATCATACCATCAAGCATATTTTCAAATACTTCTTCGCCTTTATATAAAACGGCTGAATTTTTCATCAAAAGCCCCACATTTCTACATAAGAGCAATGAGCGACCACTTAAGCTAAATTCATCACCATCTAAGCCTTTATACACTCTATTAGCATTTAGTTTCCTTTCAATTATTTTGCCATTTTTATTCAATGAAGCACTTAAGCTACCATTAGCAAGATTAAACCAATTACTATATACTAATGTCTTATCTTCACCATCCACAGCCGTTACCGAATCTTCAAAATCCACAATAGTGCTAATAGCTGATTCTAAAATAATATCTTTAATGCCAGCCTTATTTAGCTTACCAGCAGGAGAGTTTGGATTAATAACAATCTCTATATGAAGATTATTATTTTCAAATAAAATACTATTTAGATTAGTCTTATCTCCTACATATCCCTTAAGTTGCCCATTATTTTTTAAGTTTATTTTTTTACCATTAATCATTGCTTCAAAAATTTTATCACTAATACTAAAACTCTCCACATCATTATAAGAGCCACTTTCAAGGGGGATAGACTTATCTAAAAAATAATTCGCATATTTGATAACTTCTTTCGCTCTAATAGGACAAAGACCACCTTGTTCTGCTTTAGTATCTATAATATTTGAGCCATATAAAGCATCATACAAGCTCCCCCATCTAGCATTAGCTGCATTTAGAGCATATCTAGCATTATTTGCAGGAACCACTAGCTGAGGACCACAAATTTTGGATATTTCATCATCTATATTAGATGTAGATATATTAAAATCTTCTTTTTCTTCTACTAAATATCCTATTTCATTTAAAAATGATTTATATTTTTCTATATCTAAAACATCATTGTTTTTTGAGTATGTATCTATCTTCTCTTGAAGCTCATCTCTTATTGAAAGTAATTTTTCATTTTCATCACTATTATTTGCTACAAATTCTTCAAACTTTCCCCAAAATACATCATTTTCCATATCGATATTTTTAATGATTTTATTTTGAACAAAATCATATAAATGATTATCAATCTCTAAATTACCAACTTTTTTATACATATTCTTCCTTTACTTTTGAGCATTTATCTAATAAATAAAAGATAGAACTATAATTTTTCTTAGAATACTCACTAAGCCCTATCTCACAAGTGATACTAGTGCAATACCCACTATCACAGCCATTAGTTTGATTTTCTAATGTTTTTAAAGCAGATTCATTAAGCTCAGGATAAGTAAATCCCCTATCCCCAGCAAAACCACAACAAGCAATTTGGCTAGGAGAGACTACATCATCACTTAGCTTATTAGCAATTTCAATAAAATCACTACCTAGACCCATTTTAGATGAGCTACAAGTAGTATGTATCGCGATTTTATCATTACTTTTTTCAAGCTCTAATTTATCCAATAAAAACTTTTTAATAAATGTAATAGGCTCATAAATCTCCATATCCATATTAGATTTAATTTCTTCATGTATTTTACTCACACAAGGAGAAGTGTCTATTAATATAGGATATTTCCCATTTCCACTTGCCTTTAAAAGCTCATCTTTAAGCTCTTGATGTTTTAATTCAGATTCTTTATTAAAGCCTTTAGATGAAAACGGCATACCACAACAAAGTCCTCCTATATTCTCTGGATAAATCACATCATAATCTGCTTTTTCTAAGACATTCGTAATAACCTCAAAAAGTGCTTTATCTTCACCTAAACTAGACATATTTCTTGATATACAGCTTGGAAAATATACTACCCTATTTTTAGATGTTTTTGTTTTGACTGCTTTGAAAGATACTCTTTTTGGAAAACTTTTTTGCATTATAGGAGTATTTAATTTTTTATTTAGCCATATCGAGCCTTTTCGCATTATATTTTTGCCTATAACTTTCTCTAATACTTCTTTACTTAAAAGCATAATAGAAGAGCTTTTCATAGCAAATGAAAAATTATTAGCCACAAAACTAGCAATCTTATTTTGGAAATAGCTTTTATTTTCAGCTCTTAAATATTTAGTCAATTTACCAGTATCTATCGACACAGGACAAGCTAAAGAACACATCGAGCAAGTGGCACAAGTATTATTTCCATCATATTCATAAATCTTACTAAGCTCTTTTAATCTCTCATCATCACTTTTGCTTCTTTGTAATTCACTAATCTCACGACTAATCACAATCCTTTGTCTAGGAGTAATGCTTAAATCTCTTGATGGACATTCACTTTCACAAAACCCACATTCTATACATTTATCTACAAGAGGATTAGTAGCAGGTATTTTTTTAAGATTTTTAATATGTATCTTTTTATCATCATTTATCAAAACACCTGGATTTAAGATATTATGAGGGTCAAAGACATTTTTAACTCTTTTCATTAATAAAAATGCCTCATTGCCCCACTCTGCCTCCACAAAAGGAGCTACATTTCTTCCTGTTCCATGCTCTGCTTTTAGAGAGCCATTATATAGACGGATTGTTTTATCGCAAATCTCTTGCATAAGTAAATCATATGTTTTAACATCTTCCTCGCTATCAAATGTCTGCGAAAAAACCAAATGCAAATTCCCCTCTAATGCATGACCCATAATAATTATATCTTCATAATTATATTTTTTAAATATCTCCTGCATATCCACGGTAGCTTTAGCTAAATGCTCGATAGGAAATGCCACATCTTCGATAATCACAGTGCTTCCTGTCTCTCTAAGCTCCCCTAAAGATGGAATAAGACCTTTTCGCAAATTCCAATAAACAGAATAAATAGCCTCATCATCAAAAAACTCTATAGGTTTTATAGTGGCGATAGACTTAATTCCATCGCTAATAATTTTGATATTTTCCTTTAGCTCATCATCATCAAACCCTCTAGTCTCCACCAAAATAGAACAAGCATTTTCATCTAATGTCTTCATAATTTCTGGAGCGATTTCTTTATTTTCCACTGATTTAATAGCAGCTCTATCAAAAAGCTCCGCAGCAAAAATATATTTAGTTAAAGTAGTCTTCATAATCTCCACAGCCGTGCAAGCAGAATATATATCATCATAATAAATCATAGCACTAGCTTTTTTAGGATGCTCCACCACAGTTTTTAAAATCACATCCAAAAGAATAGCCAAAGTCCCCTCACTACCTATAATAATATGAGAAAGTATATCTATAGGGTCATCATAATCACTAAAAGCATTAAGGCTATATCCCGTAGTATTTTTAATTTTATATTTTTCTTTTATTTTATCGCTAAGAGCCTTATTATTTTTAATACTAGTTGAAATATCACTAAGCTCATCTAATAAATCCTTATGAGTTTTCTTAAAAGAGATTATACTATCCTTATCACCCGTATCAAGAATAGTCCCATCATAAAGCATAATTCGCATAGAATCCATAGTCTGATAAGAATTTTCACTAATCCCACAACACATCCCACTAGAATTATTATTAATAATCCCACCAATCATAGCAGACTCAATAGAAGCAGGGTCAGGACCTATTTTTTTATCAAAAGGTTTTAATTGTTGATTTATAAAACCAGCAATCAACCCTGGCTGAAGCTTAATCTTCTGAGCATTATCCAATATCTCAAATTCCCTAAACCCCCAATTAAGAGCCACCAAAATAGAATCACTAGAGGATTGCCCACTAAGAGAAGTCCCCGCCGTCCTAAATGTAATAGGAAGCTTAAGCCTATAAGCAAGAGCCATACAATCAGAAAGCTCCCCCTCACTCAAAGCCTTAATAACAATCTTAGGATTAAGCCTATACAAAGAAGCATCTGTCCCATAAGCCAATGTATGCAAAGCATCAGTAAAGACTCTATTTTCAGGGATTTTAGTAATTATTTGATTATAAAAATTTTGGTACTTAGTATCTAGCATATTTCACCTTTTGTAGTTTTAAAATATAAAGCATATTTTTAGAGGTTCCCTTAATTGTTGATTATCTATTCTAATAGATTTTAATTCATCTAAAATATATCTTTCTACAAGTGGAATGTAAAGTGGCTTTTTAGCTTGTTTGATACTTTTTTCTGCCTTTTGATGTTTAATATCATCTTGCAATGCAAAAAGCACACCTATAAATAAGACATTTACCACAATTTTTTTAAACATTTCACTACCTAATATACTTCTTCGTAGTATATCATTTTAATTAAAAAGATATACTACAATAATAACTAAGAATTTTTCATATGAATTGATAAGTTTTTGATGGATATAATATCAAATCTTTCCCGATTATAATTGCTTGTTCATTTTGCATATAATGTTATCATATGGATAAATTATAAATCTTAATTAGAACGATAGATATTTCAAAAAAAGGAGATTTATATTATAAAAAAAGAAATACTTTTAGTAGGTGGTGGTGGGCATTGTAATTCTGTAATTGATGTTGTTGAATTAGAAAATAAATATAGTATTGCTGGCATTATTGATGATGATAAAAACTTAATAAATCAAGAAATATTAGGTTATGAGGTAATTGGGTGTGGAGATGACTTAGAAAAATTATTTTCAAAATACAAGTATGCATTAATTACTATAGGGCAAATAAAATCTAATAAACCAAGGGTCAAGTTTTATAATTTATTGAAAAAAATAGGATATATTTTACCAACTATAATATCTCCATTATCTTATGTGTCTAAGCATTCTAAAATAGATGAAGCAACTATTATAATGCATCATGCTTTAGTAAATACTAATGCAATAATTGGTAAAAACTGTATAATAAACTCAAAAGCTTTAATAGAGCATGATGCTATTATAGAAGATAATTGCCATATAAGCACAAGCTCTATAATTAATGGTGGGGTAATAGTGAGAGAAAATACATTTTTTGGAAGTAATGCTATGAGTAAAGAATGTATAGAAATTAAAGCTAACTCTATTATAGGTGGAGGTGAGAATATATTAAGCTAATTGCCAAAAATGCTTAACAATCAACATAACTCCCCCAAATG
>JAJVLF010000150.1 GCA_029255845.1 Campylobacterota bacterium
GAAGTCTCTGAATATAGTGAAGCTTTAATAAAAATTATGAATAATACATTAAATTATATTAATGATATTATAAATGTTTTTTAAAGGAAAGATTTTATGAAAATAGCAATAGTAGGAACAGGATATGTAGGTATATCAAATGGAATATTATTAGCACAACACAATGAAGTGGTGGCACTTGATGTTATTGCTCAAAAAGTAGGAATGCTAAACAATAAAATATCCCCAATAAAAGACAAAGAGATAAGCGAGTACCTTAAAAATAAAGAATTAAATTTTAGAGCTACTTTAGATAAAAAAGATGCTTATAAAGATGCTGAGTTTATTATCATATCAACCCCTACAAATTATGACACAAAGACAAATTATTTTAATACCTCATTAGTTGAAGCTATAATTAAAGATGTTTTAGAAATTAATCCAAATGCTACTATGATAATCAAATCAACCATACCTGTAGGATTTACAAAAAGTGCAAGAGAGAAATTTAATACAAATAATATCATTTTCTCGCCAGAGTTTCTAAGAGAAGGTAGTGCATTAGAAGATAATTTATATCCTAGTAGAATAATAGTAGGTGAGAAAAGTAAAAGAGCTGAGGTGTTTGCAAACCTGCTAGCACAAGGTGCTATTAAAAAAGATATTGATATACTTTTTGTAAACTCAACGGAAGCAGAGGCTATTAAGCTTTTTTCAAATACATATCTTGCTATGAGAATTTCTTATTTTAATGAGCTAGACTCTTATGCTCAAACACATAATCTTGATACAAAGGACATCATTCAAGGAGTAGGACTTGATCCTAGAATAGGGACACATTATAATAATCCTAGTTTTGGATATGGTGGATATTGTCTTCCTAAAGACACAAAGCAATTAAAGGCAAATTATAAAGATATACCAAATAGTATAATAAGTGCTATAGTAGAGTCAAATAGCACAAGAAAAGACTTTATAAGTGATAGCATTATTGCTAAAAACCCAAAAATAGTTGGAATATATAGATTAGTTATGAAGACAGAATCAGATAATTTTAGAAGCAGTGCTATTCAGGGTATTATGAAAAGAATTAAAGCAAAGGGTATAGAAGTAATCATATATGAGCCTTGTATGAGGGAGGATAGTTTTTTTAATTCTAAAGTTATTAAGGACTTAAAAGAGTTTAAAGATAAGAGTAATATTATTGTAGCTAATAGATTTGAATCTATCTTAGAAGATGTAAAAAATAAAGTATACACTAGAGATATATTTAATAGTGATAAATGTGAGTAAAGGAATATAATGAATAAAACAAAAGTTAATGATATGCTAATAAATACGAAACCTTTTTATGTTTCATTTCAAATAAGAAGTAACAAAACAATTATAGTGTAATATATGTATGGTTAAATATAAATAGGAGAGTTTATGGGATTGATACATGCGAAATTAGAATTAGTGAGCGCAGAAGATGTGGGCTTAGAGAGAAAAGGTTATATAGAAAAAAGTCAGATAAAAAAAGAAATAGTAACAGCATTAGTAAATAGTGGTGCTTATATGATGTGTATTAATGAGCATATTCAAAATCAATTGGATTTAATGAAAGTTGGTAGTAATGAAGCAGAATTAGCAAATGAGACAATAATAAAACTTGATGTTGTTGTCCTTTGATAATAAACTTTAAAAATAGAACCACGAGCTGTAATGCAATGGTTTTGCCAGGTGAACTGAAGTTCTATTAGGCTCTATACCTATGGAAGATTTAGATGTGGTATTGGTTCCTAAGCTACAAACAATAGATGTCAATCCTAGCTCACCATATATGCCAAAGAAAAAATTAAAATAAAAATATATGGGATTAAAGCCCCCCATTCCTAATTCAAAATTGAGGTTTTAACCTCACTATAAAACAATAAATATAAAAAATTATTGTATGAAACAGTCGTAACTACATTATCAAATCACTTGCCGATAAGTACTAGAGATTCTCTTAAAAGTTTATAACTTATTGTTAAGCATCATAATACACTTTAAAACTATCACATATTAATACAAAGTCAAAAATGATATAATTTAGTTTAGTAAATAAAAAAGGAGAAACTATGGACATAAATGAAGAAAAAACATTACTAGAGATAGAGCAATTAAGACAAGATATTCAGATGAATATGAAGAAATTTGAAGTAGAACAAAAACAGTTTGAAGTAGAACAAAAACAGTTTGACAAAAAACACCACAATGAGGGATTAAGATTACTTCTTTATGGTTTAGCAGTAGGAGCTGGAGGTACTTTTGCGATTGCAAAAACATTACAGCTTTTAGGTGCTAGTGTTGGATAAATATTGATATTATATTTCAGATTTAACTTTTCTTATATTATTAGAAGTCATTGAAAAATAGAAAATTCTTTACATTATGTTGAAAGATGTAGCTTTTTTAGAAGACTTTAGTAGAATGAGATTTAAGCAAATATCAGAAGTTGCTTCTTTAATAAGAAGCATTGCTACTAATATTCTGAATATTAATAATTTTCATAATAAGACTAATACTAGGAAATTACTTGCTTGGGGAAGCAGAGATGTATTTTGCTTAAAGGGGGTTTAGTTTTGAATTACCGTGTTTTATCATTAATAGTGTGTCAAAATAGTAAACAAATATGCTATAA
>JAJVLF010000151.1 GCA_029255845.1 Campylobacterota bacterium
CCGCATTTTATAAAAATCACTATAAGACGAAAATCTAACATTATCTAAATTATTTGGATTAATAGAGGTTCCCTTAAAAGAGGATGGAGCGAGTAAATTTATAAATCTCTTTATCTTAGCATTGCTTATTTCTACATTTTAGGGCCTGGTAACAACTCACTACTTTTAAGAAATAAGTGGTAGGTTGTTACCAGACCCTTTTATTTTAAACATTAGTATATTGTCATAAGCTCGGACTCCACAAGTGCTTTTATTTCCTATATTATTTTTATTTAATATTGATTTTAGTTTTTTGAAATCTATTAGGGAGTTTATTTCTTTTAGAAAAGAATCTACTAGGTTAATTCTATTTTCTACTGCTATATCACTAAAAGAGTTATTTAAATCTTGAAATGCCAATTTGTTTCCTTTTGTTAAGTGTTGTTATTATAGTTAAATATGCTTTAATATGCCTTAAATGTGGGGATAATGTGGATTATTTTTTTGGTTAATTTGCAGTGGTCTCATTTTATTGTCCCATTTTCCAATATCAAAGAAATATATAATAGTGAATCAATATCAGTATATTCAGTAGCTATTAATCTATTTAATAGTATCATCACAACTATACTGCTTTATGAGATAGTTAAGTCTTTTAGGCAATTCTCAAGAAGAATATTTTAAACAAAGAAGAATAGAATGAAACAAGCAAATGATATGAAAGAGGTGTTTCGAGTCTTTACTCCTGGTGTGAAACTTGAAGATTATGATAATTTTTATGTAGATATTTTTAAAAAACAAATGAAGAAATTTTCTCTTGAATTAGAAACTTTAGAGTACCCATCAAAGACATATCTTATAGCTGGTCAATCTGGCAATGGTAAAAGTACAGCACTTTATCAGCTTAGCAAAAAAAAAGAATTAACGGATATTTATGATATAAAATACATTTCTGGTAAGCAAGCATTTGAATATATGAATAATATTGATATAGCTGATGTTTTGTTTAATATAGCATATGTCCTTATTAAAGATGATGAGAATCTTAAAAAAGACTTCATAGAGAAATTAGATAAGCTAAGAAAGATTAATGATGAAGAGTTAAAAGAGCAAATTGAAAAATTGGATGATGAAGAAAGCAAGGTGAAACTTAGAGCAAGTATAGGAGCTGGAGTATCTTTATTAAGCTTATTTAATTCTAAATCAGACTTTATTACTTCTTATGCTTCTACTGAATCAGTTAGAAAAAGTGCTAAAGAGATTTTAAAATTCAAAAAAACAGATTTAAGCAAATTAGTAAATGAGATAATACACAGATATGATAAAAAAATTATTTTAATCATTGATGATTTAGAAAAAAGAAAAGATGTTAATCATCTTTTTACAGATGAATCACAAATGCCCTCTATTAGTGGCTTAGAATTAACGAAAATAATAGCTACACCTATTCATCTTGCAAGATCTACTCGTCTTGGATATGGTGAGCAAAAGCAATTTGGACTAAAGCTATTTGACCGTGATGGGGTTTCTATTGAAGCAGATAGAACCTTACTAAAAGAAATTATTCTAAAAAGACTAACAAGTAAAGACTTAATAAAAGAAGAAGCTATACAAGAAGCCATAGATATGAGTGGGGCAAATATAACTCAGCTTATATACATAATTCATAAATCTGCACTTCAGGCAATGATGACTAAAAGTGAGCTTATAAATAAAAATGATGTTAATGATGCTGTTTTTGATTTGAGATTAGAGCTATCTTCTTTTGTGCAAAATCAATTATCTTTTATAAAAGAAGTGAAAAATAAAACAGTAGAATTAGGTAATGAAGAGCAAACAAATAACATAGAAAGATCGACAGCTAATAACATAATATTTTCTTACTTTAATGGGGGTACTTGGTATGGAGTAAATCCTGTATGCGAAAAAAGTATAGAATTTTATGATAATAAATGATAAACTCATTATTAACTCCTAGTGATCAAATAAAGCTCAAAGAACTTAATCAAACCATAATAGCTTTAGAAGATTTGCCATCTTTAATTATGTTGGGTGCGGATACAGAAAACTTATCCCATCAATTACAAAAATACATTCTTAAAAATCATAGCGAGATTAAAAACTTCAAAGTAAAAGAAAATATAAAAGACAAAAATATCATTCAAACGATATGCTCTAAAAAAAAAGAATATAGACTTATTAACATTTTTAATCATAAAAATAAAAAAGAAATTATTAAATTTCTTAATTATAGCAGAGACTATATATTTGAAGAAACTCTACAATTGATATTTATTTTTGATAATAAAGCTATTAAGATTATCAAGCAAGATGCTTATGATTTTTTCTCAAGGAATAATTTTTTTCATAATTTTACAGACCATTCTTATAAGTTTAAACAATCAGACATAAAGCATAATGATGAGCTAGATAATAAAATATCTAGCTATAAATCATACAGTCCCAAAAGAGATATATCGCAATTTATAAATATAGGTCTTGAAGCTTTCAATACCTCAAAATATGATACTGCCTTAGAATACTTCGAGAAATCTTTAAAGTTAGCTAAGGACAATGGTTTTTTATATGAAAGTAGTATTAGCTTAGGAAATATAGGAAATATATA
>JAJVLF010000152.1 GCA_029255845.1 Campylobacterota bacterium
AAATCTTTAGAGGATGAGAGAATTGAAATTATTAACGGAAATCTTTAAAAACACCCTCACTACTTATAAAACTTAATGCATTTCTCTGGATTTTGCTTTCATAATGAAAGCTATTTATTTGATGAATTAATTGATAAATCTTATTCTTATATTAGCTCTTTTAGTTATGGGTGCATTGAGGCAATAGAATACATTATAAATAATGATATTAAAATTGATAAACTATATATGTTTTCTCCATCATTTTTTAATAATGAAACTGATATTTTTAAAAACAATCAATTAAAAATATTTAAAAGAAATAACTCAAAATATTTAGATTTTTTTTATGCTAATTGCTCATATAATGCTGATACCAATATAGATAAGTATAAAAAGGTAGATGATATAAAAGCCCTAGAAAAATTACTTTTTTATAAATGGGAAGAGGGTATTTTAAAAAAAATCATAGATAAAAATATCGAAATTATAGTATATTTTGGTAAATATGATAAAATCATAAATACAAAAGAAGCTAAAGAGTTTTTTAAAAACTATGCAACCATCATAGAAATACCAAATGCAGGTCATATATTAAAATGATTTTAGATACTTTAAACCAAGAACAAAAAGATGCAGCCTCATCTGATTTAGGAAATAATCTAATCATAGCTTCAGCAGGGACAGGCAAGACATCGACAATAGTTGCTAGAGTGGCATTTTTATTAGATAAGAATATAAAAGCAAGTGATATTATGCTTTTGACATTCACAAATAAGGCAGCTATGGAGATTATACAAAGGGTCTCTAAATATTTTCCTGATGAAGCAAGTAAAATAAAAGCAGGGACATTTCATTCTATTAGCTATAAGCTTTTAAAAGAAAAATCATTTAATTTAAAATTAAAACGACCTAATGAGCTTAAGACCTTACTCAAAGGGGTTTATGAGCATTATATACCTCACGAAGATACCACAGCATACACACATTTACATCTTTATGATATACATTCTTTATATCTTAATACTTTTGATGATGAGAGCTTTGAGGAATATATGTTTAATAAATATGAAAAACATAGAGAACATTCTCGCATATATCAAGACATAATGGATGATTTCGCTAAATTAAAACAAGAATATGATTATGTCGGATTTGATGATTTGCTTGTTCTTGCACAGGAATTAATAGTTAAAGAAAATATATCTTTTAATGAAGTAATTATTGATGAATACCAAGATACCAACCCATTACAAGGTAAATTTATAGATAAAATACAAAAAAAATCCCTTTTTTGTGTAGGAGATTATGACCAAAGTATTTATGCTTTTAATGGTGCAGATATTAGCATTATATCGACTTTTAAGGATAGATATGAGAATGCTTCTATATTTTCATTAAGTAAAAATTATCGCTCTACCTCTGCTATTTTGGATTTAGCAACTCGTGTGATTTCTAATAATGAAAGAATTTATGAAAAGAAACTAGAAGTAATAAGGAAAGATACAAATATACCTCCAAGATTATTAGTATATTCTGAGCTATATGAGCAGTATCAAAAGATATCTGAAAAAATAGAAAAATCATCAACCAATTATGATGATATAGCAGTGATTTATAGAAATAACTCATCCGCAGATGGCATAGAAACATCTTTAAGAAATTTAGGAATTAAGGCCAAAAGAAAAGGCGGGATGAGTTTTTTTGATACTAAAGAAATAAAAATTATATTTGATATATTATCATTGCTTGGAAGTAAAAATGATTTAATGAGTTTTGTTAATATATTTAGTTATAATCACGGAATAGGGGCTAAAATAGCTAAAGATATTTTTAATTCTTTATTAAAGCTAGGAAATGGACATATAATAGATGGATTTTTAGAACCAAATAAAACAAAAATAAATGTCCAGCAATCACTAATAGAAGAAGATAATTTAGAGGTAGAAAAAAACCTAATATATCATAGTGGCTTAAAAAAAGAAGCCTTATATTTTATAGAGTCCTTAAAAACTCTATTATCAAAAATAAGATATATGAAAAACCCTCAAGATATGGCAAGAGAAATAACATTATCAAAATTTTATGCAAATATAAAAGAACAGCTATGTTTTGTGAGATCATTAAGAAAAGATGGCACAAATGATGAAGCAATCAAAAAAATGAGTATGGAAGCGATAGAGCGAAAATTAGAATTACTAATAAATATATCCAAACCATATAGAAAACTAGAAACATTTATTCATGCTATGGTCTTAGGCTCTAGCGAAATATCAAGCAAGAGCGGAGTAAATCTATTAAGTATCCATGCCTCAAAAGGACTAGAATTTAAAGAAGTATTTGTCATAGATTTAATGGATGGAAGATTTCCAAACACGACATTAATGGCAAAAAGTGGCACAGAAATAGACGAAGAAAGAAGATTATTTTATGTAGCTACTACAAGAGCAAAAGATATTTTATATCTATCTTTCTCTAAATACGATAAAATAAAAAAAATTACTTATAAACCATCGCCATTTTTAATTGAAGCGAAACTTATATAAGGGAACCTCTATTAATCCAAAATAAATAGATAATATTATATTTTAGCCTTATAGCAATTTTTATAAAATGGATA
>JAJVLF010000153.1 GCA_029255845.1 Campylobacterota bacterium
AAAAATTATGCGATGAACTCAATAGCACAGAAACAAAGTTTCCGCGAACTAATTTAAGGATGATCTTTAAACTGGGATCAAAGTAAATTCCCCGAGATCAGGTGCTCTGAACTTGCTTTAAATTCAATGGTAATGAGCTCTCTTCTTCACGCATATCCTGTTGCATGGCTAAATCCTGTAGACCCACATAGACATCATCAGCCATTACCACCGCACGCTTTATTTTATTTTCCAGTTGGCGGATATTACCTGGCCAATGATAAACCTCTATCGCTTGCCGTGCTTCAGTGGTAAAACCTTTTATCAGCTTATTTTCACGTTCACTATAACGCGTTAACAAAGCTTTTGCGATAACAATGGCATCACCTTCACGTTCCCGTAATGGAGGAATATCGATCACCATCTCACTGATACGATAATACAGGTCTTCTCTAAAATCACCAGCATTGATTAAGGATGGCATATTCTGGTGTGTTGCACAGATAATACGCACGTCAACCGGAATTTCACCACGACCACCAAGCCTTTCAACAACACGTTCCTGAATAAAACGTAATAATTTAGCTTGCAGGGAAAAAGGCAAATCACCAATTTCATCCAGAAAAAAAGTCACCTTATGGGGCAAAAAGTAATACAAAATTTTTCTAATTTAGAGTAGGGCAGTCAATGTTAAAACATCGTGTCATACCCTGTGTATTATTACGAAATTGGCAATTTGTAAAAAGTATTAATTTTGCAAACTTTAGAACTATAGGTCACTATATATCTACTACTAGGATATATAATTCTAGAAATGTTGATGAACTCATAGTTTTAGATATAGATGCTACATTGCATAATCAAGAAATAAATATTGAAGCAATAAGAGATATAGCTGATGAATGTTTTATGCCCCTAACTGTAGGTGGAGGGATTAGCAGTATTGATGATATCTATAAAATGTTAAATGCAGGAGCTGATAAAATAACTATAAATTCGACTGCTTTATACAATCTGGACTTTATTGAACATGCTTCATCTATTTTTGGCTCACAGTGTATAGTTTGCTCTATTGATGTGAAAAAAATAAATGGGGTGTATGGAGTATTTAGAGAAAATAAGTTTTTGGATATAAATCCCTTAGACTTAGCAAAAAAATATCAAGATAATGGGGCAGGAGAAATATTATTAACATCGGTTGATAATGATGGATTATCATGTGGGTACGACATAGAACTTATGGAAATATTCAAAGATAAATTAGAAATACCTATTATTTTAAATGGTGGTATGGGTAAACCAATACATGCCGTAGAAGCTATAGAAAAAGGTGCTGATGCTATTGCTGCTTCTAATATTTTCCACTTTTCTAGATATACTCCTGATGATATAAAAAAAGAATTAATTAAGCATGACATACAGGCTAGAATTGCTATCACTAACCATAAAAATAATATTTGAATGTAAGTGAATGAGCCCAAATATAATAATAAGATAAAAAAATGATGAACAATAAAAATATACTAATAACTGGTGGAACAGGTAGTTTCGGGAAAAAATATACTGAAATTATTTTATCAAAATATAAGCCAAATAAAATTATAATTTTTAGTAGAGATGAATTAAAACAATATGAAATGGCAAAATCTTTTTCAGATGAATGCATGAGGTACTTTATCGGCGATGTTCGAGATGCTAAAAGATTAGATGAAGCTATGGTAGGAGTTGATTTTGTTATACATGCAGCGGCATTAAAGCATGTTCCTATAGCTGAATATAATCCTATGGAATGTGTAAAAACTAATATAGATGGCGCTAAGAATATCATTAATTCTGCTATTAAAAATGAAGTTGATAGCGTAATTGCATTATCTACAGATAAAGCATCTAGTCCTATAAATCTTTATGGAGCTACAAAGTTGGTTTCTGATAAATTATTTATTGCAGCTAATAATATTACAGGAAAAAGAAAGACTAAGTTTTCTGTTGTTAGATATGGGAATGTTATTGGAAGCCGAGGTTCTGTAATTCCATTTTTTAAACAATTAGTAGCTGATGGAGCAAATGAGTTGCCAATTACGGATGATAAAATGACGAGATTTATGATTACCCTCGATCATGGTGTGAATTTTGTCTTAGATAATTTTAAAATAATGCATGGTGGAGAGATATTTATACCAAAAATTCCTTCTATAAAAATAACTGATTTAGCTACTGCTATAGCTCCAAACCTACCGTATAAAATTATAGGCATTAGAGCTGGTGAAAAAATGCATGAAGTTATGATTGCCATAGATGATAAGGTAATAGAGTTTGATAATTATTATATAATTACACCTACAATATCATTTAATCACTTTATAGACTACAGTATTAATGCTAAAGGAGAAAAAGGCAAAGATATAGGAATAGGATTTGAGTATAATTCATTAAGCAATAATCAGTGGATAGATAGCAGTGAGTTAATTAAAATGATTAATGAAGTATAGTATGAATTTTATACCTTACGGCAAACAATCTATAAGTCAAGATGATTTAGATATGGTTGTAGATACTCTAAAGTCTGACTATATTACAACAGGACCAA
>JAJVLF010000154.1 GCA_029255845.1 Campylobacterota bacterium
TACATCTATTTTATAAAAATTGCTATAAGGCTAAAATATAATATTAGCTATTTATTTTGGATTAATAGAGGTTCCCTATAGTTTAATTTTTCTCTTGCTTTAGTATATGCACTTTTAGATATTGTTTCTAAGTCTTCTTCTTGTGAAGTTTTTATTATTCATTTTATGTTTTTGTTTAAAGCTATTGCTTGATGATGTCTTGTAGCTCCCTAGATTAGGAACTTATAATTTGCATTGGTCTCTTTAAATTCCTATTTTTAAATATTAATTGAAGAGTTATAGTATATGTTGCTTATGGGTGCATGTATTTATGTTTATTTTATAGTTTTTAGGTCGGTGAGATGGTGGTTGTATTTTAAGCTAAGGGCATTGCAACTGACCTAAACTCAAAAACGATAATCTACATTATTTTTCAATAAATTATTAATAATTTTAAAAATATCTTCCTCGCACATTTTAGTCTTTAAAAGCAATAAATAAAGATGACTTAATTCATTTCTCATATTTGTAGCAAAGATGCCAGGGTTGTCTGTGGCTATTGATAATATTGGTTTTGGAGGGTTTTTTTCTTTTGTTAGTCCTAGCCATTTTTTTATATGATGCTCATTGTATGATTTATAAAAACTAATTCTTACATTACTTGAAATCATTGTTTCTATTATTATGTTTTTTTTATTTAGTTTTTCTATTATTGTATTTTGTAGATATAAAATATCTTTATTACTGATAAGGTCTATTTTTATCTTTATTTTCTCATTATATGCTTCTATAGTTTTTTGATTTGAGTGATATTTAGTAAAAATATTTATAGATTCTTCGGGATATTTGTAAAATTCTTCACAATGACCATCATCCCATTTTAGCACATTTTTAGGGTCTTCTTTTCTCATAAGCCATGCTTGTTCTAATAAGTATATATCAAGGCTTTCATTATATATTTTATAGCATAATCTTTGTATTTTATTTTTTAGTCTTGAGATTAATTTTATTTTTTTCTTGTCTACTTTAGCAATATGATAAATAAAGACTAAATTATCAAGATATTCCCCTTGCTTTATATATAGGCTTCCTTTCCCTATCCTCTCTTTCCATAACTTTGGATTTATTCCTAAAGCCGTAGCATGACCTATCCTATCACCATTTCTAAATCTCAAAAACTTAGCTATCTCATAAACATACCGTATCCCAGATACTATATCAATAAAATCCTCCCCTCCATGAAAAGTAAAATTCTCAATATTGTTTTGCCGAAGAAATCTAAAAGATGGAGCAAAAACTTCAGCTCTTGCATGAAGCTCATTTGCTGCACCATCTACAGCTTTTATATGTTTTTTATATTTAGGAGTTTTATTCATAAGAGTTATTAATAATCTACTTCTTTTATCTAAATCAAGCCGTAAAGGCATATCTCTATATGTATTAATCTCATCGCTTGACTGCTTGTCTTTAGCTTTAATAAAGTGTGCTATCAAATGTATATTTTCATTATTATGAAGAATATTATCTAATAATTTAATCATTTTTTCTGGAGTGTCCTTAGGTGCAAATCTACCCTCTATGATTACATTATCCCCATATATGCTTTTTACTTGTTTATATCTTTCTTTGTAGCTTGCCCTTTCTACATTTTCTCTTATATTATTAAAAGTTATTTTTTGAAATTGGTCAAAACCAACTTGCTTATTTTGCTGGACTAAAAGCTGATATATAAAATTATAAACTAAAATATATTCCCATAATTTCATAGTATCGCTACACTTCTTATCTAAATTTATTTTTTTAAAAATAGATATAAGAAATTTAATCTCACTTCTTATGCTGTGTGAAGCATATGCATCAAAATCATTTCTTATTTTTATAGTGTCATATATCATCTTACTTATACCTGCTGTGCCTAACTCCATATCTAAAGCAAGATACTGCTCTTTTACTTCATCTTTGAGCAAACCCTCATCTACATCTTTTATAAATGCTTGTGGTGTTTGCAAAATATCCTGCCATATAATATCAGCTTCGGTTGTCCCATTTAGATGAATATGTGTATCTATAATTTCATTTTTTTTTAAAATATTATTTAGTTTTTTATTGTAGATAGATGGAAGAGATGAGTATTGAAACTTTTCTATATATTCTTCACTAAGATTTTTTTTATATATGAAGTAAGATATTATAATCAAAGGAGATACTTTATTGATAGTATCTTGCCAAATATGAAATTTATTATTTTGAACATAAATAAAATTATTTCTTGTATATAAAGGACTAGCAAGAGATGATAAAGAGTTATTTAGCATATTTCTAAAATTATCACTTTTAGAAAATATACCTTCTTGAATATTTTTAAAGACATAATCAGGAACAGATATATTATTCCTAGCTCTTGATACTTCGTCAAAAAGTATAGGCTCTAATGATTTTATATCTGTTAATTTATTGATTTCTTTGAATATTTTATATGATGATAATATAGTTGTGTTGTATTCATTTTTTATTGTCATTTTGTGAGTTTTTTAAATTCATTTTTTATTTTATTTACATTTGTTTGTGTTATTTCTTCATTGTTTACCATTCTTTTTAGTTTACTATTTAGAGAACTGTTTAGCTTTTTCTTTTCTTCGTCTTCTAGTTTACCTTCTTTTAATAAATCAAATCTATCCACATTTACTTTGTCTAGTAAATCTACAATATCTTCCAAGCTTAATTCATTTTTTGTTTTTATTTTATTAAGACTTTTAAAAATATTATATTCTTTAATTTCCTTAGCATTATTTTTAAGGCTGTAGCCATCGCCAATATCTAAAAAAAGTTTCCATACATCAAGATTTATTAAACATTGAAGCCATTTATATTCTTCTTGATTCTTATCAAATATTTTTTTATTTTTTTCTGAGTTGTGTTTATACAAATTTGCAACATCAGAAAAAAACTAACCCATTACAAACACAGTTTTTGACTGTTCATTTTCAAACTTGAGTCTTTAGCAAACTTTTTAGCCAACAGAAATTATAGTTTGACAATTCAAATTTCATACCTAATATATAAAAAAAACTACATTAAAAACCTATATTGTGACTTATTTTCAGAATGTAGATGAGAAGAACCAACATGAATGGTATAAACAGATGTACAGAAGTCTTCATACGACAAAGAAGAAGGAAGGTATGTCTATAGGGGTAGATTAACAACAGCAGTAGTGCCATCTTAAACCATTTATTACAAAGTAGAAATCTCAGTATATATTTGCTGTGAAAAAAACATCTTACCAAATGTATAGCATTTTTTTTGTCTTTGAGAATAGCAATACATATTTCTAGATTAATAGGAGTAGTGCCATCTCAAATAAGAAATTTATTATAAAGTAGAAATCACAGTATATATTCAAATGTGAAAAATGAAAATTATTGTAGTGCAAAATGTATAGGATATTTTTTTTGTCTTTGAGATTTTAGGATGAAAATTAGCAATACATATTCAAAGTGAAAAAACATCTTTTACTGCTAAATATATCTGATTTGCCTTTTGCCTGATTTGATTTGGGTGTTAAACAACAATCACTCACTCGCCTTTTGCCATTGAGATTGTAGCATGACTATAATTGTTCTCATTTCATTCAGTTCTTTTTGACTGCCACGATATAACTGAAATATTGTTGAAAGTAGCATTAAACACCATAAACCATTTGTTTTTGTATTGGCTAATTATCTATGACATTGATCTAATAAAGGATAGAGCATCTAATTTATAAAACATCAATCCTATGTTAACTGTATTGTTGTTGCAATATTATTGACATATTATTTATCCTCACACAGGGGACAGAATGGTGTTGCCCCTAATGACTTCATTGTGTTAAGGATTAATTTACTTGTAATAATGAATATTAATAAACATCGGAAAGATTATTATATTGTATTGACAAACGACATGATGTATATTGTCAGAAATAAATTCCCTAATATGATTTATTTATGTAACTAAGTATTACATTGCAAAAATGTCACCTTCAGAAATGTCCTCTATTTTT
>JAJVLF010000155.1 GCA_029255845.1 Campylobacterota bacterium
AGAAGAAGAATTGGTAAGACTAGCTTAATTAAAAAAGCATACACGAATAAAATATATTTATTTGTATCTAAAAATAATGAATCTTTGCTTTGTGAAGAGTTCATTTCTATAATAGAAAACACTCTTAACATTAAAGTTCATGGTCAATTTAAAAAATTTGCAAAATTATTTGAATATATAATGAGTTTATCTCATAATCAAGAATTTACATTAATCATAGATGAATTTCAAGAATTTTCTAAAATAAACAATAGTATATATTCTGATATGCAAAATATATGGGATGAGTATAAGAATACTACGAAAATAAATTTGGTACTTAGTGGTTCAATATATTCACTAATGAAAAAGATATTTGAAAATAGTAAAGAGCCATTGTTTGGTCGTGCCGATAATAGGATACACTTAAAAGCATTTAATGTTAATACACTACAAGAAATATTACAAGATAATTATCCAAAATACACTAAGTCTGATTTGTTTTCTTTTTATATATTTACTGGAGGGGTTGCTAAATATGTTGAAATATTGGTAGACAATAAAGCTTTTACTTTTGAGAAGCAAATAGATATTATTTTTGATGAAAATTCTTTATTTTTAGAAGAAGGTAAAAACCTACTAATAGAAGAATTTGGTAAAGAATATGCAACATATTTTTCTATACTTTCACTAATATCATCATCAAAAACATCAAGGATTAGTATTGAGTCTATTTTAGGTAAAAATATAGGTGGTTATCTTGATAGATTAGAAAATGAATATAGTATTATAGGTAAAATAAAACCGATATTTGCTAAAAAAGGAAGTAGAGCAGTAAAATATGAAATTATAGATAATTTTATTAATTTTTGGTTTAGGTTTATTTATAAATACAAAAGCTCTATAGAAATTGGTAATTTTGAGTATGTTAAAGATATAGTTAAAAGAGACTTTTCTTTATATAGTGGTCGGCTATTAGAAAAGTTTTTTATAGAGAAATTAAAACTAACAAATAATTTCTCAAACATAGGAACATACTGGGAAAATAATAATAATGAAATTGATATAGTGGCTATTAATGAAAACTTACAGACTATGCTAATAGCAGAGGTTAAGATTAATCCTAAAAAAATTGATTTAGAGTATCTTAAGAATAAATCTTTTAAGTTAGTTCATAAATATGATAAATATAAAATAGAATATAAAAAGTATTCTTTGGATGATATTTAGATGTTAGGTTTTCAAAAAATGACTTCTTAGAATAATAGTATCTGTTGAACCAGAAAGAATCATACCCTTTAATGGTTTTTACTTATCATACAACTAAGAATAGTGTCTCGGTTTATAATCATTTTATTAAAAAGTCATATAGAATAAATAAAAATTATTCTTCTATATTTTTTATTATTAAATATTTACAATTCTTAAAACCCATATTAAGCATTTATGTGTATAATATAAGTATGTATAATTAAAAGGTATATAGTGAGCAAAAAAGATAAATTATTGCAGTCTATAAAAAATAATCCAAAAAATGTCAAATTCGAGACATTAAAAAAGTTATTAATATCTTATGGATATGAAGCATATAATACAGGTGGAAGTCATTGGGTTTTTAGAAAAGATAATTCTCCTGATGAAGTTGTCCCTTATAAAAAACCTATTAAAGCATATTATGTAATTAGAGCATTAAAATCACTAGGAGTATATGATGAAAAATAAAGACTATTATTTAGAATTAGAATATGGTATAGCAACAAGAAAACTTTCCCAAGAAGAGGGTGGAGGTATTTTAGCATATTATATAGACTTACCTTTTATATCAGGAGATGGAGAAAATATAGAAGAAGCTATCAATGATGCTAAATCTGCTTTTGAATGCTATTTAGATGTAGCAATAGAGAAAAAAGATATCATAAAAGAGCCTTCCCATCTTATGAAAACAAAAAGAATTAATATAACAATACCTATTTATGCTCTTAATAAAATAGATAAATATACAAATGCACATAAGATAAATAGAAGCACTTTTTTAGTAGAGAGTGCTTTAAGCATCGTGTCTTCTCAAAACTATAATTAGTCGGATAAGAGCCCTACTTCACAATATATGGTGCTTATATAATGTATAATATTAAAGATATTTTCAAAGTATTTGATAAAAAAGATTAAATCTAAGAAAATTTTATTCGGGACCGCCCACAATTTTGTGTAATCCAAAAACTATATAATATAACTTAAAACAAGAAAAATGAATAAAATGAATAAAAGTATAGACATAAACAAAGAAACAAAATTAAATAATATAGATTTCAAAGAGCTATCTAAAACATGTAAAAATGAAAAAGATATATCTTCTTTAACTAAAGAATTTATGAAAAATAGTGGAATAGGAAAACTTATGCCATTAAGGCATAAGGCAAACTATGCAACACAAAATATGTTAAACTCCAAAATAGAAGAACACATAGAATGTAATGAAGATTCTTCTAACAGAAATGGATATTACAAA
>JAJVLF010000156.1 GCA_029255845.1 Campylobacterota bacterium
CCAACAGCATTAGTAAGTGATCGTACTGTTATTAAATTGACACTATTCAAACCAGGTGTATCATATACTCCTGCTATAGAGGTTGTAACATTATGTGTTTTAAGTTTAACCCCTAAATCAACATTAATTCTGTTGCCTATCGTTCCTATATCATCAGGTAATTTTTCTGAAAAATCTTGAGTTGTGGTTGCCACAGGAGCTGCTAATGCAGTCCCAAAAACTTGAAATTCCCTCCAACGAACAGCATGTTGATCTCCATGCCCCGTACTAGCAGCAGGTGTTTGAAAAATAACCTTCTTAAATTCTAAATTATCTGGTGGGGTTATAGTAAGCGGATAAGCATCAGCTTGAGCTGTAGTTAGAGTAGTTCTATGATTTTCTACTCCATCAGCACCATAAAATATAATCTTACTATCAGTAGCCCTTCTTTCTACAATATCATTAGAATTATAATACCTAAACGCACCAGACTTATGAACCGTATCAAATTCAAAAACAACAGAAGAATTATAAGCACCAAACTCATTAATACGTGTAGTATTCCCATCATGAGCCCGAGCCAAAGCCGCAGCATCATTAGGAGCAGTCCCAGGTCCAAAAGAAACAGTATATCCAGTCTTCCCCGGCCCAGTAACCAAAGGACCAGCCCGAAAAACAGGACGATAAGGAATATCCCCATCCAACTCCACCCCTTTAGGGTCAGGTAACAACTCACTACCAAGCAACACCTCCTTAGGAAGTGAGGTTTTAACCTCCCTCGTTCCCATCGTCCCCGATGGGAATGCATACGAACCTAAATCCTCCTCATCATCTTGCCTAAAAGTATAATTATCCCTCTTAGAAACAGAAACATATTTAGGCTCAGGTGATGAAACTAAACTATCTTTCTTAGGAAGTGAGGTTTCAACCTCACCCCCATCCCCAACAGGTGAGACTAAAGTCTCACTTCCAAAACCATCTTTCTTAGGAAGTGAGGTTTTAACCTCACCCTTAGAACCCTTAGTATAATCCACATACTCAAATTCATCTTCTTTATAAAAAGAAATACTCTCAGGCTTTTTATTAAAAGCATTAGTAACACGAGCAATTCTCTCAACATCCTTAACACTAGGAGAGACACCCTCCTTATAAATAGCCCTAATACCCCCTAGCTTATTAGTATTTGCATTTACATGATCAACTAAATCCCTAAGAGTCCTCCCCGAAGTAGAAGATAGAGTAAATGGAGAAAGCCGAACATTTTCTTTATTTATACCAACTTCATTAAAACTAAGCGATAAATTATCAATATTACGGCTCCCGCCATTAGTAGTTTCATACCGAACATAACCTATATCATCACTTTGGGAAGAATTAATAGAGTATCTATATTGCTCATTGTTTTTGCTACCAAATGAAATATTTTTATTAAGGTATTCCCCCGTAAGAAGCTTATTCCCTTTGTAGGTAGTATTATTAGCAACATCATCCAAATCATCAAGCAACAATCTAATTTCATTTTGTAAAGCATTTCTATCTCGTTTATTAAGCTCATCAGAAGCTGCATTTACAGCCTTGACTCTAACCTTATTAAGTATGCGAATTTGGTCTTCAATAGCCTTATCAGCAATACGAAGCATAGAAAGTGTTTCATTGACATTTTGGACATCTGAAGAGATAGAACTAATTTGTGAGTTGGCAGAAGTATTTGCTAAAGCAGTAGTAACATTATCCCCATAAGAAAGGACACGAGTCCCAGAAGCCAACCGCTCAAGAGCAGAGGATATATTCTTACGAGCATGATTACCACTATTTACAGCATTAAGAGCCGTTATATTAGTCCCTGAGAGTGTATTCAATGAAGCTCACCAATGTTTGTTTAGATACGATTATACTAGCAAGATTTATTCCTAATATGCACTATGGTCATTTAAAAATATATGCTATAATTATGCACATAAAAAAGGATTAAGAGTTATGATTGTATTAAAAGAGCTAGAAAATCAAGTTAAAAACTTACCTAAAAAAGACTTCAATGAATTTAGAAATTGGTTTTTAGATTATGAAAATACTAAATGGGATAACGAAATAACAAAAGATATTCATTCAGGAAAATTTGATGATATGATGAATAATGCAATCAAAGATTTTGAAAATGGTAAATATGAAACTTTATGAAGCATTTTACTTCTCCATCATTTTGGAACTATTACAATAATCTTCCTAAAAATATACAAAAACTATCAGATGAAAAATTTTCCCTTTTAAAAGAAAATACAAAACATCCATCGTTGCATTTAAAAAAAATACATAAATATTGGTCTGTGAGAATTAATATATCTTATCGCTCTTTAGGAGTTGATGTTGAAGATGGTATATTGTGGGTCTGGATAGGCAATCATGATGAT
>JAJVLF010000157.1 GCA_029255845.1 Campylobacterota bacterium
GTATTCTAGTTGTATTTTTCTTTATACTTAACGACCCGAAGGGTCGGGGAATTATACCCACCTATGATTAAGGGAATCTCTATATTGCTCTTTTTGAGTCCCATTCAAAATTATAATTCATTTATAGCCTTAAGTCAGAAAGACTATGAAATAACTAGGAAATTAATATTTTAACTCCTTGGTTTAGGGAGATAAATCTTATAATTTGCAATTTTTATGAGTTATTTCACACCCTCAGGAGAGGTGGAACGAGGGAAATTAATTCTTTTTTACATTATTATTTTGTATAAATTCTTTTATTTGATTATGGTATTGCTTTATAACATCTTTTGTACTCATATATTTAAGGTCTTCTTTTTTTAGACTTTTACATATTATTGCTGTCATGCTATTTTTTCGCCATTCCTCTAGTTCTTCAGTAGCTTGAGTATCACTTATTGCCATATATTTTTTAAACTTATATTTATCTTGTATATTGACTAATAAACCTTTCATATCTAGTATATTGCTTTTATCTATTTTTTCACCTGATAAATGTGACACTCCATATATTAAAAACAAAAATGTATTGTAGTATATATTTTTTAAATCATTCATTTTATCCCTAACCATATCCCTATCCATAGCCCTAACCATATCCCTAGCCCTAACCCTAGCCATAGTCATATCCATATCCATATCCCTAGCCCTAGCCATAGTCATAGCCATAGTCATAGCCCTATCCCTAGCCCTAGCCCTAACCATATCCATAGCCCTAGCCATATCCCTATCCCTAGCCCTATCCCTAACCCTATCTTCTATTCCTGTACTTTTCAATGATGTTTGTACAGAAAAATTCATGGCCATAAAAATATTTTGAATAATTTTTTTTGGTGCAGACAATGTAGTATATTTATAAGCATATTGTATAAAATAGCTACCTACTAACATTTCATATTCTTTAATTTTTATATTTTTAAAAATATAATTAGATATTATTTCTTTATTTCCAAGAGACAAGTAAGGTATATATTTATCTAATACAAAGATTAAGCTTCTAGCTTGTTGATTTACAATATAATCGATACTATCATCTATAAAATTAAGATTCTTGTTGGTAAAATAATATATATATAAAATATTTGATAAAATTGGATTTTTTTCTGTAGTTTTTATTGTAAAGTTTATCGGAGTTTTTTTATTACTTTTAATGTCTAAAAATAGCGACTTTATAAATTCTTCTATATAGTCTTTCTTTATTATTGTTTTTATTAAGCCAATATACTTTCTAACATCTGTTTTACAAGATATATAATAAATAATTGACTTAAAACATTCTTTTTCTTGGGTGATTGTAAATTTATGATGTCCAAATAATAATAAGTCAACAATAAATTGATAATGAGCAAACTCATCAGCCATCAAGTCTTGAATTTGCTCAAACTGTCCTCTTCCTTGTTTCATAGAGTCTATACCATAAAATTGTAATGCTACCTCTTTCCATCCTACTAAGCCTAGCTTATCAAATATTTCTTTTTTAAAATAATCATCTCTATTTTTATAAGGGGGCTTTCTGTATATTCTACTTGCGACTAAAAATTCTTGAAAAGATAAATGACTAAACTGATAATATCCATCTTTAGGCTCTATAATAAGACCTGTTCTTGATAAAAAGTAATCTATAATATCATCTGCTTTGGTATCTGTGCCAATTGTATCAAAATGATTATCTTCATTTTTGATAATTTCTTCAAAATACTTAGTGATTTCTTTTTTTGATATTGTTATATGTAACTGGTCTATATCATTTGCTTTTTTTGTTGTAGTATGTAACCTATAGGCTAATTCTTCTAATAAAATGATTTTATCCTGATAGTCCCAATTTGGAATATCCACCCCTCCTCTTTTAGACTCTATATCTCTTTGTTTGTCTAGTATGTCTATGTATGAGTTTATCATATAGTCATAAGCTTGGGTTCTTGTTTTTGGTAGTTGTCCTTTTGTTTCTGATACTTGGGCTAGCATCATAAGATAAATAGGTCTTTGTTTTAGCTCTTTTAAAGCTTCAAATTCATTTAGCCTATCGAGAAAATTTTCTTGTCTTGTTTGTTTTTGTTCTTTTTGATTTGGGTATTTGAGGCTAAAATACTTATCTGCATATTGCTCTACTTGCTCATCATCATAAGGGAGTATGTATCTTTTATCAAAAGATTTATAATCTATAGTAGAAAGAAATCCTGTAGGTCTGCCTGTGATTATTATATTTGTTTGTATATTTTCATCTTTCTGGTTTAAGTTTTGTATATATTTACTCAAATTATCTACAAGATTTTTATTATGCTTATTT
>JAJVLF010000158.1 GCA_029255845.1 Campylobacterota bacterium
TACTAATCTTACTTTCAGCTTTAACCTGCTCTTATTCTGGCATAACCCAGACAAACTTACAAAATGGTTTATGGCATTTAGTGGGCTTCACAGGGAATCCTCTAGCAGATTCATCTTTATCTTATCAAGCAGATGGAACAAGAGAAATAATAGATATAGCAGATGAAAATACTACCTATTTTGTAAAAGAAAATAATTCAAATAGTGGGCAATTAGCATATATAAAAAATGACGGCACTCTTTCTACTAGTTATGTAAGCTCTAGTGCAAGATTAAAATCCAGCATAGGGATATTTGCTATTAAAGATTCTCTTTCCAAATCAGGTAAAACTACTTTAAAAACTAATATGGCTTCAGCCGTTAGATTAAAAATAAAAAATCCTAAAACATATAGATCAAATATTCCTCGTTATAGGATGTATATAAAAGGAAAAACACAGCCTATACTAAGGATAGACTATCAGGCTAATTATGAAGGTCAATCTTTTAGAATAAAATTTGGCAATGAGATTGAAGATTATGTAGCTTATTTTGATAATTCAAAGACTTTTTCTAATGCAACTGTTTTAGAAGAATATGATAGCAATAATTTAGATATAAGTAAATATTCTGCGAGTATTAGGGACTCTATCGATTTTATTTCTAATGATAATAATTTAACTAGATTAAGTTTTAATGAATTTAAAGTTAAAGATGGCAGTGGGAATTATAATGGGGATTTAACTGACTATGACTCTAGTGATGATTTTGATTTAATAGTTTATAGATTTAAAGATGGCAAATGGGATATATTTAATAGCTTCAATAAGGCAAGTTCTAATAACTTCGATACTTTTGATGTGGGGCAAGGGTATTGGGTTAAAGCAAGTAATGAAAGGACTATTTGGTCTCAAGGAGTCATTCAAACGGCACTTATTAGTAGAGATAGCTTAAAGATAGATAGGGATTATTCTAAGCTAAAAAATGGCTGGAACATCATGAGCTTTGATGATAGTTATGTCAGGTATTCTCCTACAGGAGTTTTTATTCCACAAGGAATTATTAGCGATGCCAGCTCATCAATAACCATTCATAAAATAAACAGATCAGGAAATGATAGATTTTCTATTTATATACCTCAAATTTTTTTTACTTCAGGGAGATATAGTGCAAATAATGTATCAGCATCTGCAAGATTTATAAATTTATACTCTAAAAAGCAAGAGGATTTTTTTGGAGATAAAGATACAATAAGAGCAGTTCCTGCTATAAAGATAGAAGATAATGGAAGTCAAATGTCAGGCATTATAGTTTTATCAGATAGTAAGTTTGAAATAAATACTAGTGGTAATGCCTTGTATCCCATTACTACCCTATCTGGAGAAGCATTAAATTCAGTATCTAGTAGTAATAATTTTGAAACCGTATATGGAGAATATATGAATTTTCTAAATATAAATGAATTAAATACTACTGATGTAAATTCATCGATATCCCTTAGAGCTCCAAAGTATAGCTCATCTCCTTTATTAATAGGGGATTTGGATGATACAAATAAAACAAAAAATGCTCTAAGCATTCTAACATCTCTAAATAAGATAACAACAAAAGCTGGTAAAACAACATCTTCCACTAGTAATGCTGTATATTTAACAGATTTAGATTTTAGCAATAAGCTTGATTATAATATTAGCAATAATCATGATACTATTTTAGTTTCTTCGGGGACTAGGTTTTCTGTATCTGATTCTACTTATACTAAAATATATAAATTTAATAGAAATGGTAAATTTAAATTAATTTCATCTGATGGAAGCAGTGATATTGATTCAGGGACTACAACTAATATAAATACTCTTATTACTAATATCAATAATGCTAAAGGCACTACTAAGATAACGGCCACTCCTTTAGGAGTAAATAGCGATGGAGATAGTCAATTTATGCTTACTTCTACTAAAAAAGGCATAAGAGTATTAGAAAATGATTCTGTTAATCTTTTTGATGATGTTTCATTAACTTCATCATCTATTGCTAATTCTGATTTAACTAAGGGCTCTGTAAAATCTACTCATACTTTTAAGGATTTACTTGATACTGATATTGTTTTTGATAGAGGGCCTGCTGATGGTGTTGGGGATTTTGGAAATGTTCCTATTAGTATTAATGTTTTAGAGGATAAAACATATCTAGAATTTAACCAAACTATAAATGATAATAATCCATATACATATACTGGAGATCTTCTAGTAAGTCCAACTGGGGGAGTAGGTATTATGATAACATCTGGAGAAAACACAGTAACAACAATTGCTGGAGACTTTCATACAAACGGCAGTATCAGAGTGCAAGGAACCTTAATTATAGGAGGTGATTTAAATATTAGTGGAGCTGGTAGATTCTATATACATGAAACAGCAATTATAATAGTTAAAGGCAATGCTCTTTTAGAAGGGGGGTTTAAGTTTGGGAACTTAAAAGGTGAAATAGCTGCTAGTTTTGTGCCTGGCAATAGAGCAGGAAGAGTTTATATTAGTGGGACATTAACTGAAAATGAGTCTCCTGGACGTGATGGACGAGAAGGCATACCAGAAGTGCTTGAAATAAAAAATGAAACACCACAAAGTGAAACAGCTAGACTAAGTATTGGTAACCTAGATGCAAATATCTCAGGAGTTCCTGTGGGAGTATTTGATTTAAATGGACAACCTTTTCCTAGCACAACTCCTGATTTAACATCAAACCCATCTGCTACTTTAGACTTCCCAATATCAGGAGGAATAATAGAGGCATTCAATGAAAAAAATAAACAAATAAACACAATAATGACAATGGAATACACATCAAACAACAAAGGCTTCTGGAAACTAACAGATTTAACAAAAAACATAGACACTCTATATGGAAACTCATATGATAGTGATGATGAATTTAATAATGATTATCAAGGAATATTTCACCTACATTCAAATAAAGCATATTGGGTAAATGTAGATGAACTTAGCCCTACTGCCATTCAAAATAGACCAGCAGATTTACCAGATGCAATAAATATGACAGACTCAAAAGTAACCCTACAATCATACACCCATTTCTCAAACACTTTTGACAAAGGAATATCAAAAACCCAAAACCACATAAACCATAGACTAAATATAAAATTCAAAGAAAAATTCATATCTACTACAGGAGAAGGAAAAGATTATTATAATGTAGTAGCAATAATAAAAGGACAAAGATATTATCTAAGAAGAAATGGAGCTTACTTTTCATTAGATATAAATGATAATAATATGCCTTTATTAGAAAAACTAACAAAAATAGTAAATAATCAAGAAGAAAAAGAAAAAGATGAAGCAATTGTTTTAGAAATATATGATGGAACTGGATTAGCATATAAAGAAAAAACTAATGATGCTCACTTTAAAATAAAATACTTCAAACCATTAACACCCACATTTACTTGGAATAAAGATAATGATTTAATGATAGATGATTATAGTAAAGCTAATATAGATAAAAACATATCTTCATTAGAATTATATGCTAGAAGTGTAAGTGATATTAAAAGTGAGAGAGATAAAGCTTTATTAAGTGAGAATAATCTATCCAAACAAGATGATAAGACAACAACACAAGATGATTTTCTAAAATGGAATTATAATGAAGATGAAAATCTTCATGGAGGTCTTACTACTATAAGAGCAATAATAAAACAAAAAGATGAAACAAAAGAAGTAAGCTTTTATTCTGACATAAAAGCTTTTCTATATGCTCCATTAAAAAGAGGACATAAACTAGAATCAAATACAACTGATAGAATAGATGTTAAACCTTATTCTTATAAGAGCAATAAAGAATTATCAAAAGATAATGGAGTTCAATTAACATATATAAATGAAAACAAAGGTATTAGAAAAATATCTTTAGCTTATTATCCACAAGGCAAAGAAGGAGTTAAATCATTACAAGGAACAAGCTTTGGAGGAAGTAAAACTATGTTTTTAAGAGTTAATACAGGAGCTACCAATCAAGACTCAATAGCTAGTATAAAATACATACCTGAATATATAGGTAAGTTATTTTATATATATTTTGATAATAAACTATATCAAGGAAGATTTGCTAATGATGATAGATATTCTAATGATGGTAATTCTTATAATTTAGAAAGTGAAACTATTAGCATAGATACTTTTGCTAATGGGACTGCTTCTCAAGCTGATGGTAGTGGGGGTAGGTTTGTTGATGGGGGTGGGCAGGGGATTTAGTTTGTTTGGCGGAGTTCGGACTTAATGCTGAGTATTATAGAGGTTCTTTTTAATCTAAAAACTATTTTTAGGTTTTGTCTATTTCTTCTGCAGGAACTTTTTTTAATATTATATAAAATAAAGGCAACCAAACCAATGTCAAAATAGTTCCCCATATTAAACCAAATCCAAGTGAAACTGCTATGGGTTGTAGTATTCTAGCTTGTCCTGTAGCGAAAAATATTAATGTGCTTAAGCCCATAAATGTAGTGATTGATGTTATTAGGATTGGTCTTAGTCTTAGGCTTGATAGTTTTGGTATGTCTGATATTACTTTTGCTTTTTTTAGAAATGATAGCATAATGATAGCATCATTTATTACTACTCCTGCTAAGCCTGTTAGCCCTATAAAGGATGGCATAGACATTTTCATTCCTAGCAATAAATGTCCTGCAAACCCTCCTAAGAATGATAATGGGATTATCGATAATATTAAAAATGTATCTCTAAAGGAATTAAATAATATTAATAATGCTATAAAGATACAAAATATAGCTATTAAAAATGAAAAAGAAAGCTCTTTTATTAATTGTTTGTTTTGCTCGTCTTCTCCTTTTATGGATACATCTATGCCTGTTTTTTTTATTTCATCTAAGATAGGCTCTATTTTTTCTAAAACCTCGCTAGGGGTTGTTATTTTTTTATCTACATTTGCGAAGACACTTTTTATTTCTTTTCCATATAGTTTATATATTTGGTCATAATTTTGTATTTCTATGAAAGTGCAAATGTCTTTTAGTTTTATTAATTTGCCTTTGTTTTCTATTTGAAAGTTTTTGAAGTTTTCTAAATTATTTTTATCTATATCTTTTGATATTACTTTTAATATACCGCTTTTATCGGTGCTTGAAGCTATTTCATAATCAAGATAAAATGCATTTAGAGAAGATACTAAGTCATTTTTAGTAATTCCTATGCTTTTAGCATAATCATTTAATTCTAATTTTAGCTCTATAGTTCCATATTTTATATCATCTTTGGATGATAATATCCCATCAAGCTCTTCTATTTCGTTCCTTATTTTTTTAATAGCTTTTTCTACCATTTCTTTGTTTGTATGAAAAAGCTGTATTTCTATATCGTTTTCTATAAGCCCTCCTTGCTCTTTTTTCACTTCTATTTCTTTTAATCCTTTGATGTCTTTTATGGATGATATAATATCTTTGCTTTTTACTACTATATCATCATATGATAGCTCTCTTGTTCTATCTGAGCTATCGTAATATAAAGATAGGGTTGGGACTATAAACTTTTCTACAAAATTATTTGGTATTTGATTATGTAAAGATATTGTAATATCGAAAAAATATTCTTTAAATTCAGGCTCTCCTCTATTATTTAGCTTCATTCCATATACAGAAGAAATGCTTTCTATGCTAAATTCATCTTTTTTGCTATAAATAGTTTCTTCTATGTGTTTTAAGTTTTTAGCTACATCTTTTTTTGAGTAATTTACATCAAAGCTACCTCTAATATAAAATTGGCTAGAATCAAAAGTAGGGAATAAAATATATTTCAAAAAAGAAAATGCAAATATACTTAATGATGGCACTCCTATTAAAATGATAATAAAATATTTATATTTATGATTAAACAAAAAATTTAGAATATTTTTATATACATTTTGAATAGGCTCCCAGCTAAGTTCTTTATCGTTCTTACTTAAGATGTGCTTAGAGTGTATAGGTAAAAATAAAAAACATTCTATTAAAGAAGCAATAATTAAAACACAAATAGCAATAGGAATCATTTTAATAAAAGCCCCGAGTTCACCACTTAAAATAAGCAAAGGAATAAATGCAAATATTGTCGTGAGTGAAGCGGTCATCACAGGAGCAAAAACCTCTTTGACTCCTGACTTTATAGCGACTAATACATCATCGCCTTCTTCTAAATGCCTTTGGATATTTTCAGCTACGATAATAGCATCATCGACAATCACTCCTAAAATCATCAATGCTCCAAGC
>JAJVLF010000159.1 GCA_029255845.1 Campylobacterota bacterium
CCCTAAATAAAGGATAAATATGTATGATGTAATCGTAATTGGAGCTGGACCAGCTGGATATGAGGTGGCTACACTTTTAGCGAATGAGGGCAAAAATGTTTGCATTATAGAAGAAAATGATAAACAAATAGGAGGAACTTGCTTAAATGAGGGCTGTATCCCTGCAAAGAATTTCCTTGAAAGTGCTACTTTTGTGAAGAAAATGAAATATTTTAAAAGCTGTGGGGTTAATGCCACATTAGATAATTTTGACATAAATACTCTTAAAACATCAACAAATGAGCTTATGGATACCCTAAGGGTAGGAATACAGTCAAAATTAAAAAAAGCAAATGTTAGCATAAAATATGGAATGGCTACTTTTATAACTGCTAATAAAATAAGCATAGGCACAGAAGAAATAGAAGCAAAAAATATAATTATAGCTAGTGGCTCAATCCACAAAGAACACCTCTTATTGCCATTAAAAAATGATAAAATAATTTCAAGCAAAGAAGCATTTACCCTAAAGAGTTTACCAAAATCCATCTTAATAGTAGGAGGAGGTGCGATAGGATGTGAGTTTGCAACTTTTTTTAATTCATTAGGCACAAAGGTAGATATAGCAGAATATACAAACCAATTACTGCCATCAGAGGATGAAGACATAGCAAAAGCTTTAAAAAGAGAATTTGAAAAGCAATCAATAAAAATCCACTTAAATACAAAAATAAAATCCCACAACATCCAAAAAGAAAATATAGAAATAGTAATGGACATAAAAGAAAAAGAAAAAATAGAACATTATGAAATGGTGCTAGTATCCATAGGAAGAGTCCCAAACACAAAAAACCTAAACACAGAAGCCATAAATTTAAACATAGATAACAACTTCATAGAAGTCCATAAAAACTTCCAATCAACAAGCCACAACAACATATATGCCATAGGAGATGTCATAAAAACCCCAGCCTTAGCCCATGTGGCATATTATGAAGCTAAATGTGCAACAAATCACATAATAAATAATACCCCAAGCAAAGATAGCCATATCCCTTTCGTAACATTTTGCCAACCCCAAGTAGCCAGTGTAGGAAAAAATGAAAAAACATTAAAACAAGAAAATACTCCATATAAAATAAAAAAACAATTCTTTAAGCTATCAGCAAAAGCAAAAATAAAAGGCGATGACAGCGGTTTTGTAAAAATACTATACGATGAGCAAACAAATCAAATACTAGGAGCTTCAATAATAGGAAATGATGCTACTGAGCTTATACATCAATTATTAATTGCTATAAATAGCAAACTAACGATAAAAAACCTCCAAGATATGATATTTGCACATCCTACTATTAGTGAGAGTATATTTGAGGCTTTGTCTAAATAGTGTAATAATAGCTTGGTGTTGCAATGGTTATTTTTACTACTTACCGTATGGCAAGATTGTAAAAGATAATACCATTAAGCATATTTGGATATAATGAAAAAGAAGCTACATTTGACTATAAACTAAAAGGATACATTAATGAAGCTATCACAACAGATATACGAACTAAAATGCACCTCATATCTAAAAAAAGACATACCATTTAAACAAAGCTTTAACATAATCTCAAAATATATAAGCTTTTCTATGTCGCAAAATAATGAATTTAAAAACCTACATAAACAAACTAATTTTAAATACTACAGTTTTGCTAGTTTTTATGAAATAGAGCCAGATAAAATCTACAAACAAGGAAATACTTATAGTTTTAATATAAGGTCATTAGACGAAAACTTCATAAATGTATTATCAAAACACCTAAGAGAAAATATAAATAATGAGCATTTCCAAGTAATCCAGACAAATAATCAATATATAAAACAATGCTTCATAAATGAGCTATACACATTAACTCCTACAATAATAAGCACAGAAAATAAGATGTATTGGACTATTGAGCAAGATGGGGATATATTA
>JAJVLF010000016.1 GCA_029255845.1 Campylobacterota bacterium
AAGGAAGTGAAAGAGTGGTTTTTTGCTTCGTTTTCTAACAAGATTTAAGCAATCTTGCATAAAAAAATGATGATATGCATTTATGCATACAAATGCTTGCGAATAAAAATCTTAGTTCCATAGATGAAATTATAGGCTTAGCTTACTTATGATTAAGATAGAGCATTCCACCTCAGAAGAGGCTGAAACGAGTGAAGATAAATTATATTATTTAAACTTTCTACTAACAGAAATATACAAAATAGGCAAATAAGTAAGATTTAACACAGTTCCCCAAAATAATCCAAAACCTAAGGATATAGTAAGAGGTTGAAATAATATGGCTTGTCCGTAAGGGAAAAATATCAATATTGAGAAGCCTATTAAGGTTGTAATGCTTGTTAGTAGTATGGGTCTTAGTCTTAGTTTAGCTTGGTGGAAGACTTCTTCTATGTTTGTGGCTCTTTTTATGAACTCCATCATTATTATTCCGTCATTTATTACTACTCCACTTAAGCCTAATACTCCGATGGCAGAAAGCATTGAGAGTTTTACTCCCATTATTAGATGTCCTGCTATTACTCCTAATAGAGAAAAGGGGATTATTGATAGGACTATAAATGTTTGCTTGAAAGAATTAAACATATATAGCATTGATATTAGGATTAAGGTGAATGCTACTAAGACGGCGAATTTCATATCTCTTACTAGTTCTTGATTTTTTTCTTTTTCACCTTTTAGGATTACTTTTATGCCTTTTTCTTTTATTTCTTCTAAATCTTTTTTGTATTTTTCTAGCACCTCAGATGCTGTGCTTTTATCGGAATCGACATTTGCATATAGATAGAAAATTCTTTCGCCTTTTGTTTTTATTATTTCTTCAAATGATTGGATGGTTTTAAAATTAACTACATCTTTTAGATTGACCATTCTCCCATCGTTTAATGGTATGTTTTGATACTTTAGGCTATCTAAGTTATTTTTAGCCATACTTTGAATTCTTACATCTAAAATGTCATTTTTTTCAAAAACTAGATTAACTTTTTTCGCTAGGTAGTAATTAGATAAAAATCTACCTATATCTGCCTCAGTTAAGCCTAAAGACTCTCCATAGGAATTTAAAGATATTTTAAGTTCATCAATCCCCATACTAGAGCTTATAAATGAGCTTCTTATTAAGTCATCGTTTTTCATTTTAGCATTTAAGGCATTTAATGTTTCTAGCATTATAGAGTTATCATTGGATGATAGTCCTATTTGTATGTCGCTTCTCACAGGTCCTGCTCTGTTTTGCACTATGTCTATGTATTCTAAATTGTATTTGTTTTTGTAATCTTGTTTTTCTATGTATTTTTTAACTATTTTTGATAGCTTCCTTGAGCTAATGCTTCTTTTTCTTTCTCTGCTTGTTTCAAATAGATTTAAACTAGGAATTATGTATAAATTTACAAAATCATCAGGTATTAAATCGTGAAGATTTATCTGGATATATATAGAATTTGGGCTTTGTTTTCTGCTTCTTGAGTTTGTTATTCTAAAACCAGCTGTTGAGTTTATCGTAGATATTCCCCATTTTTCTTTGTTTTTCATTATATCTTTTTCTATTTCTCTCATTATCTCAAATGATTCTTCTAGTTTCATATTTTTATTTGCTTTAATGCTTATATTTATATTCGATGAATCAAATTTAGGGAATAATTGAAAAGAAGTTTGCTTTAGCATTAGCACCATTATAATGGGAGTAATGAAAATAGTAAAAATTAAAAATAACTTCTTTTTAGAAAATAAAAATCTCATCATCTTCAAATAAATCTCATTTGCCTTATTCCAAGAAAGACTCTTGCTTTTTGATGATAATATATGCTTTGAATGTAAAGGTAAAAACAAAAACACTTCCAATAAAGAAGCCAAAATAGTCATAGATACAGCGATAGGTATAAGCTGAATAAATTTACCCATAGTCCCTGATATCATCAAAGACGGCAAAAAAGCAAATATAGTAGTTATAGAGGCGACAGTGATTGGTTTAATTAGCTCACTAACCCCATCTATAGCAGACTGTGTGGCGGATTTACCCTCTTCTATATATCTCTGTATATTCTCACTAATCACAATAGCATCATCCACTATAATGCCCGTGGCTATCAAAAGACCGATTAAAGATATGAGATTAATAGAAAAATCAAATATATAAAAATATATTATAGTAAATAAAAATGCAATAGGAATACCTA
Organism: Campylobacterota bacterium; assembly: GCA_029255845.1. GTDB lineage: Bacteria > Campylobacterota > Campylobacteria > Campylobacterales > JAJVLF01 > JAJVLF01. The sequence goes on from JAJVLF010000016.1 coordinate 2,214, forward strand.
AAGTAATAATAATAGCCATTCTTATATTAATAAGCAAACTCATAGCCACAAAAAGCAATATGATACCTAAAGCTATACTAGAAGTAACCATATTTAATCTTTGGGTTATTATGATAGACCTATCACTATATACCTCGTAATTAAGGTTTTCATTGGTGTTTTTTGATAGAGTTCTCTTGACTTCTTCTACTATATTCATAGCATTTGTATTTTCAGCTTGTACTATATTAATGCTTAGAGATGGTTTTAGATTATAGGTAAAAAGTCTTGACTTATCATTATGTCTTTTTTTTACTTCAGCCACATCTAGTAATCTAAATGTTTTATTTTGAATGTGGATTAATGTATTCGCAAAATCTTCTAAGTTTTTTTTGCCATTAGCAGTCGAAATATATACTTGCTTTCTATCTTCTATCTTGCCTATGGGGAAAATATAAGAAAGCTTTGAAATAGCAGAAAATAAACTATTATGAGATATATTTAAAGCCTCTATTTTTTTCTCATCTATATTTATTTCATAAAAAAACTCACTATCGCCTACTATATTTGCTTGGGCAATCCCTTTTATAGTAAGAAGTTTTTCTTGTAGCTTTTTGCTAGCTACTACTAAGTCTTCAGGACTAAGAATTTGTGAAGTAATAGCTACACTAATTAGGTTTTTAGAAAAAATAGCTGTCTTTATGATAGGGTCATTCATATCACTAGGAAAAGTAGGTTTTGCTAGATTAACCCCATCTTTAATGTCTTCTAAAACCCTATCTTTATCAGCATTTTTCTTAAGGTCTGCTCGTATAAGAAATCTTCCCGAAGTGATAGAGCTTGAAAGCTCCTTAATGCCATTAATATTTTTTATCTTATCTTCAATATTAGAAGCGATAGATAAATCTATCATATCTATAGAAGCACCGCTATATCCACCACTAATAGTAATAGTATCAAGCTCAAAACTAGGAAAAATCTCTTTTGAAATCTTAAAACTAGAATACAGTCCTATGAGAATTAAAAGCAAAAATATACTATGATTTATCCTAGAATGATGAATAAAAAATAATATAGCTTTATGCATTTATCTATTTCTACCTAAAACCTTAACAACAATAAGAACACTCAAAGAGCCTACAATAAGCCCCATCACACTCCAAAGAACGATGATATTATCAATCTCACTAGATAAATCAAACATTAATAACCTTCTCACATCTCTCACATAAGCTGTCTTCTTTGGAAGCATTAAATTTCCAACATCTAGGACATTTTGAGCCACTTGCTTTATATATAGTAAATTTAGAGCCATTAACCTCAAATGTATTAATTTCTTTTTCTTCACTCTCTTTAACTAGATTAGATATTAAAAATAAATCTTCTTTATCTTCTTTATCTATGGACTTAAACAAATCAGGCTCAATTTTTAAATCTAATTCTAAAGTGCTTTTAATACTCTTATCTTTTTTCATCACATCTACTAATTCAGAGAATTTACTTCTAGCTTCAATTATATCTTTCGTGCTTAATTCACTCTCTATTTCTTTTAATTTAAAATGCTTACAATCAAAAATATCATTATTATTTTCTTTGATGGTAGAGCTAGCATTAGCTAAAATCTCATCCATAGTATAGGTCAAAATAGGAGCCAATAAATAAATCATAGACTTAGTGATGATAGACATAGCACTCATAGAGCTTAGTCTATTAAGACTATTTTTCTCATCACAATACAATCTATCTTTAGTTACATCAAGATATAAACCACTTAAATCATTAACTAGAAAATTATTTATTTTATTAAGCCCCTTAGCAAAGTCATAATTATCAAATGCCAAAGAAACCTCTTTAAAAGTTTGAGCAGATAATGATAAAAACCATTTATCAAATGTCTTCATATCATCAAAAGAAGAAATTTTCTCCAAATCATTCGTATTCGCTAATAAAAACCTAAATGTATTTCTAAGTTTTCTATATTGCTCTGCTATTTGCTTAACAATCTCATTTGATATTCTTTGATCATTTTGATAATCACTCATAGCAACCCAAAGCCTTAGCACCTCACTACCAAACTCTTTACTTATTTTATCAGGGTCAATCACATTTCCCTCAGATTTACTCATTTTCCTACCCTTAGCATCCATAGTAAATCCGTGAGTAATCACATTTTTATAAGGAGCTATCTCTCTACTAGCAGAGCTAACCAATAAAGAGCTTTGAAACCACCCTCTGTGCTGGTCGCTTCCCTCTAAATACAAATCAGCAGGAAAATTACCCGCATCATATTCTCTTGATTCTAAAACAGCCGACCAAGTAGAGCCACTATCAAACCAAACATCTAAAATATCATTAACTTTCTCTAGCTGATCAGGCTTATGCGAACACCCTGGATATAAAAGCTCTTTAATCTCCATATCATACCAAGCATCTGCCCCGTGCATATCAAATATCATAGCCACATAATTTAAAACTTTCTCATCCAAAATAAGCTCTTTAGTAGCCTTAACTCTAAAAAATGCAATAGGAACTCCCCATTCTCTCTGTCTTGAAATACACCAATCAGGTCTCCTTTCAAGCATAGATAAAAGCCTATTTTTCCCTGTTTGAGGATAAAATTTAACATTATCCAAATTACCAATAATCTTTTCTCTCAAAGTAGAGCCATCCTCAGCATAAGGCTTATCTAATGCAATAAAAAACTGCTTAGTAGCTCTAAAAATGATAGGCTTCTTAGTCCTCCAGCAATGAGGATAAGAATGAGTGAATTTATTATCAGAAATCAAAGCTTCACCTAAGTCCTCTAGCACATCTTCATTACAAGTAAGCACATTTCTACCTAAGTATTTTTCTGTATCTTTAAAAAGATTATATTTATTAATATCCTCATCATAGCACCCTCTATCATCAACAGGAACTATTACTTGCACATCATAACTCAAACAAATCCTATAATCATCTTCTCCGTGTCCTGGTGCATTATGAACAGCCCCCGTTCCATCTTCAATGCTTACAAAATCATCAAGCATAATAAGAGAATCTCTACCATTTAAAGGATTAATAGCCTTAGTCTTTTCTAATTTTTCAGCAAGAATAGTTTCACCAATATCCCCTTTAACTATCCCATCTTTTTTTAATTTATCAAACAACTCTCTAGCCACAATAAACCCATCAGTAGTAGAAATATATTCAATCTTCTCACTTAAAACAATTCCTTGATTAGCAGGTAATGTCCAAGGAGTAGTAGTCCAAATAATAATACTCTCATCTCTATCTTGCAATTTAAAAGCCACATAAATAGAATGTGACTCTTTATCTTTGTATTCAATCTCAGCCTCAGCCAAAGCAGTCTTAGCAGCCCAAGACCAATGAACTGGTTTGCTTCTTTCTACTAGCAACCCCTTACTAGCAATCCTACAAAGCTCTCTGTATATATTAGCCTCAAATTTTTTCTCTAATGTAAGATAAGGTTGATTAAAATCAGCAATAACCCCCACATTCTTAAAGCCTTGCTTTTGAATCTCAATAAACTTCAAAGCATGCTCCCTACAAAGCCCACGAAACTTAGACTTAGCCATTTCCTTTTTTTTAGCTCCACCAACTTTCTTCTCAACTTGATGCTCGATAGGAAGCCCATGACAATCCCACCCAGCAGTAAAATAAACCTTTTTACCTAAAAAATAATGATACTTAACAATAATATCCTTAATAACCTTATTAAGCACATGCCCAATATGAATAGGTCCATTAGCATAAGGAGGACCATCGTGAAAAGTAAAACTCTCACTAGCCTCCTCTCTATTGGCTTTCATCTTCTCATAAACATTTTCATCATCCCATTGCTTATATTTTTTGGGTTCATTTTGAGGTAAGTTCCCTCTCATAGGGAATGAGGTTTTTGGTAATAATAGAGTATCTTTATAATCCATTTGTTTCCTTGATGTTGTTATTTAGTGGGAATTATACAATAATATTATGAGAGTAGAAAAATAAAAATATATTTTTAGAAATGCTTATAAATAGAAATGTTTATATATCTCAATAATACTAATTTGTTTTTTCAATTTAAAAATATCACTTTCAATATCTTTAGTTTTTTTAGTATTTAAGATAACTATTACATCTTCTTTGGTTCTTATTCCATTTTTATGTAAGTCTTGTATTTTTTTTACTAAAGTATTATATTTATTAGATGATTGTTTGCTAAGCTTTATTTTTTTATCATAAATTTTTATTTGCCTAATGCTTTTATTATAAAAATTTTCTTCTTCTTTCTTTGATTGATTATATTGTAATTTTTGCAATAAAGCATTTATTTTTGATTGTTCTATATCTATAAATGTGGAAAAAATATCTACATTTGTAGAAGCCTCTAATGATATAGAATGACTACTACTTTCTTTTTTCCCATTATCTATATTGCCGTATTGCACATTTAGGCTTATTTTAGGCAGATATTTAGCTTTTGTTACGGATATATTTTTATTTAATATAGAGATTTTATTTTTTGCATTATGGATATTATTGTTTTTTATAAAGTCTTCTAATAAAGGCAATGCAAGATGTGGAATTTTTATTGATTTATAGTCTTTATCTGATAAATTATGAAACTTACTTAATATATTTTCTTTATTTAGCTTCAAATCATTAATTCTATTTTCTACATTATTTGCAGAGATTAGAGCATTGTCAAGCTCACTTATATCGATAATCCCTTTTAAATATTTCTCTTGTTTTAGATTTTTTGTAATTTTAGAGTTTTCTAAAAGTTTTTCTTGTTTTAATATATCTAAATTAATTTTTCTTAATTCTAAAACTAAAGAATACACATTATAAATTAAATTTCTTTTATTAGTTTCTATATCCAAGTAGGCAGATTTATGATTAATTTTCGCTATATCTATCCCTCTCCATATATTTCCTGATTTGAATATATCTTGATTGAAGCTAAGACCATAGCTTGCAATATCTGATGTCAGCTCGTCTTGAGTATTAGAAGAATTTCTAATATATACTTTAATAGGTCTTATGACAGAGTAGATACTTTTATCTTTACTTGAATCTACTTGTTGTTTTCTAGCTTTAAAGATATTATTATATTTTTTGGATAAAAGATTATCCCCATTAAGATATAAAAAAGAAATTATTAAAAAAAATACTCTAATCACTTATTTGCCTTTTTTATGAGGATTTCGCATAATGCATATAAGATGTCGTATCATTAATTATCCTCTCTTCTTGTTGCTTGATTTTATAATCTATCTTCTTTTGTTCATCTTTTTCTAAATATTTTATTTTCTCATATTCTATATTATGATATTTATATTCATTTTGTTTATTTTCTATTTTATTATCTGTAGCTTTTATGTCATTTATTATATTTTGCATTTGCACTCTTATGGATAAAAGCTTTGCATTTGCTGATTGAATCTCTATAAAACTCCCAGATTTTGGAAACACAAAAGAATTTATTATTCTAATTGTTTTTTGCTCTTTTATTTTTAGCATATCTTTTTCGTGATTAAGATGTGCTAATTCGTTTTCACATTTACTTAAAGCAGTCTTTTTTATTATTATAATGTTGCTAAATCTATTTCGCATATTTTCTTAGCTATAACGTCATCTCTTTCTGGGCTATGAGAGACATAAGTAATTTTCACATTCAAATAATTTTCTATAAAATCTATATAAGTTTTAGTGCTATGTGGCAATTCAGAATAATCTCTTGCTTTCGATATATCTTCATCCCAGCCATCAAATTCTTTATATATAGGAGTTACTAAATCTAAATTATTAGGAATATAGTCAATTCTTTTACCATCAATCTCATAACCTGTGCATACTTTTATCGTTTTCAAGCCTTGCAAAACATCTATTTTCATAAATATAATCTCATCACAACCATTAAGCTTACAAGCATAATCAGCTAAAACCAAATCAAGCCACCCACATCTTCTATTTCTTTTAGTAGTAGTTCCTATTTCATTACCTACAGTAGCAAGATGATTAGCCGTTTCATCAAAAAGCTCTGTCGGAAAAGGTCCATTTCCTACTCTAGTGCAATATGCCTTTAATATCCCATAAACTAATCCAATTTGCTTATGATTAATCCCCGCTCCTATACAAGCACCTGAGCTTAATGTGTTTGAGCTTGTTACATAAGGATATGTTCCGTGGTCAATATCAAGCATTGTTCCTTGAGCTCCTTCTAATAGGATTTGCTTCTCGTCATCAAGAGCATTCCATATTAGCTTTGTAGTATCGCAAACAAAGTGCTTTAGATTATCTGCATAATAATCATATTTTTCTTTTAATTCGCTTTTAGTAAAAATCTTAATGCCTAAATTAGAAAACTCATCTGCATTTTTTTCATAATAAGAAAGAGTTTTTTCAACTAAATCATCCACATTTAGCAAATCCCCCATCCGAAACCCAGCTCGTGATATTTTATCGCTATAAGTAGGACCTATGCCTTTTCCTGTAGTTCCTATCGCATCTTTATTTCTTTTTTTCTCTTTAGCCACATCAATTTGCAAATGATGATCTAATATCAAATGAGCTTTATCACTTATAAAAAGCCTTTTTTTAAGCTTATCTTTAAAATTAGAAATCTCTTCTATTATCTTTTCTGGATATACAACAACCCCATTTCCTATGACATTTTTAATTCCCTTATGCAAAACACCAGAAGGAATTACATGAAGAGATATTTTCTTACCATTCACCACGATAGTATGCCCAGCATTATGCCCACCTTGATACCTGCATACTATATCGTAATTTTGTGAAAGCAAATCAACAATCTTACCTTTACCTTCATCTCCCCATTGTAGCCCTACAACAACTTCAGCTTTCATTTATTTACCTTTTTTCGTTATTTGTTCTATTAAATTATCTATATGTATAGCAAAACCTGATGATATTATATTGTCATCCTTATATACCCCACCATTTGCAAGAATGATATTATCACTAAAAAACCTAAAAAACACAGAAGAATAATAAGTCATTTCTGGATAATAAAACACCTCTATCACGACTTTTTCATAATTAGTATTTTTGATAGTATCTTTTATCTTTTCTAGTTCAGCCCTCACATCTTCGCTATAAGCACTCAAATCATCCAAATCATCAACAGTATGGATATTGCATAATAATTCAATTTCTTTTATATTACTATTAAATAATTCATTATAGTTTTTATTTTTAATATCCTCAATAGATATATCATATTTTGAACAAATAATATTAATTATATTAATATTAGATATTTGCAAAACATAATCATCATTATATTTACTAAAAATATCAAGCATAGTATTAATCAAATAAGGCAAATCAGAAGAGCCAAGAAATTCAGCCCCCACTTTATAAGACTCATAAGAAGGATAAGAAAACTCCACTTGAGCATAATACCATTTTTTATTATCAGTATTTTTATTAACACGATGAGATATAAGCCTCAAAGCATCCAAAGTAGAGTCTTTTTTTAAAGCTAAATTAGTATTAGCTTCATCTGCTATTTTAATAATTTTATTCCTACTATCACTACATTGATACTGATAATAAGAAAAATTAGGAAGAACTATCTCCTTAAACCCAATCTTAAATAAAATATCACTAGCATAATTCTCTAACTCCCTCTTTAAAAGAGCATTATCCTCAAAATACAATCTACTACCATTAGGAATATCATGTTCTAAAATCATTACGACCTTTGCTTGCTTTTGAGTTATTATATCAAATGTTTTTTAAGGAATTAGAAAAATGTAATAAAGGAAGGCTTAATATTTAAGTATATATCTCTTAAATGACTTATAAACCTCATCGCATTCTTTCATAATTTCATCACTAAGTTTAAAATCCATAGCCAGCAATGAATCATCTAATTGCCTTACAGATGTAGCTCCTATAATACTTGAAGCCACAAAATCAAATTGCAATGTCCATGCTATGGATAATGTGATTATGTTTATATTATGTTTTTTAGCTATTTCCATATATTGCTTTGTGGCACTTAGGCTATTTTTATTTAAAAATTTAATTCCAAATTTTCTTACTTTTTCGTTGGTGCTTTTTAAATATGAGGCATATCTTGCATTGTCTGGGTAGTCCGTTTCTGATTTGTATTTACCACTTAATATTCCTCCTGCTAATGGGGAGTATGGGAGTAGAGATACTTTTTCTTTTTCGCATACTTCTTTTATGCTTTCTATAAAGCTTTGCTCTAATAAGGAGAAATTGTTTTGTATTGATTCAAATCTTGGGTATTTATTGTGTTTTGCTTCGATGTTTGCTTTTGTTAAACCGTAGGCTGTGTCATTTGATGTGCCTATGTATCTTATTTTGCCTTCTCTTACTAAATCTTCAAATGCTCTTAATGATTCTTCTATTGGGACTAATTGATCTGGCCAATGGACTTGATATAAATCTAAATAATCTGTTTTTAATCTTTTTAAGCTTCCTTCAAATGCTGTTTTTATGTGAAATGAATCTATGGCTGTTAATCCGTATCTGCTAGGAGGAACAAACCATCCATTGGCTGCTCCTGCTACTTTTGAGGCTATTATTAGGCTTTCTCTTGGTTTTGTTTTCATCCAATCGCCTACTATTTCTTCGGTTAAGCCCATATATTTGTTGCTTGGTGGGACGGGGTATATTTCGGCTGTGTCGTAAAAATTAATGCCTTTATCATATACATAATCTAATATTTCAAATGCTTCTTGTTTATTGTTGTATGAGCCAAAAGTCATTGTTCCCATACATATTGGCGAGACTCTTAAGCCACTTGTTCCTATATATCTATGTTTCATTTATTGCCTTTAGGGAACCTCTATTGAAAACTTGATAACTTGCACAATGCAAACCACCATTTTGTCTTATTAAATATCTTGAATCTATTTGGATGATTTTCTTATTTTTAAATACATTTTTAAATATTTCTAATGCTTCCATATCAAATGAGCAATAAAATTTAGGGACTAATATTATTTTGTTTAATTGAATAAAGTTTAAATAACTTGCTGGTAGTATTTTATTTAAAAAGTATTTTTTAGTCATCGGTAAGCCTATTATTTGAGATATTTTTTCATCTTTAGCGAATTTTAAAAGCTCGTCTTTCATGCATTTTAAATGCTTATTGTTTTTCATATATAGGATTATATCTTTATTTGCAAATCTTATCAAGTTATCAATATGTCCATCTGTGTCATCTCCTTTTAGATGGACTTGATTGAATAAGTATAGATTATTGATATTTAAAATATGCTTTAATTTATTTTTTATTTCACTCTCTTTTATATTATTTCTATTTAAAAAAAAAGTGTCTTTCATTCCAATTGCTATTTTTCCATTGGTTTCTATAGCTCCACCCTCTAGGGTGATATTATTTTTTTTAGATTTTATAAAGAGCTTTTTAGCGAGAGCATTATCTTTTTTATAGGGATATTTTTTGCCCCATCCATTGAATGAGAAATTAATATTTTTTTTATTTGTCTGGATAGGCATAATATCTCTAGCCCATATATCATCATAGTCTTGATAACTTATTTTTATATTTTTATATTTTGAATACTTTTTTGTAAGAGAGTTTTTTTCTTTAGAGATTAGCCATATTTTTTGATGTTTTATGCTTTTTGAAATTATATCATTATATGTTTTGATAATTTTATTGTAGTATCCTTTAAAAGGAGAATGAATACTAGGAATAATTAAAAGTAAATAATCTTGTTTAAACCAATCAGGCTTCATTTACATACAAAAAGCTACAGCAATGGCAAAACCACCATCGTGAGTTATACTAAGAGAGCTTGTTGTGAAATTGAATTGTTTTTTTATTTTTTTAGAAATTGTAAAAAAAGGAGCTCCTTTTTCATCTTTGTAAATAGATATATCTCTAAAACCTAGCTGAGAGCCTATTCCTACCTTTAAGGCTTTAGAGATTGCCTCTTTACTAGCATAAAAACCAGCGAGAGTTTCATCTTTTTTAATAAGAGATATTTCATTTTTAGAAAAAACTTTATTTAAAAATTTATCTTCATATTTATCTCTTATCTTAGAAATTCGTTTAATAGATACTATATCTATTCCTATCATTTATTGGATAATAAACTCAGTAAAAAATACATTAGTAATCATTCCATCGATTAAAGAGGCATTTATTTTAGATATAAGCTCATCTTTTAATCTATTTTTACCTTTAGATGTTGAAAGTTCTTGTTTTGTTCTTGAAGTCAGAGTATCTATAATAGTATCACTTAAGACTACTTTTTTCATCTCAAGCTCACCTATTACATTTTCAGTATCAAGCTCTAGGCTTATTTTTACTCTTAGATATCTTTTTCCTCTTTTTGTTATTAAATTAACGACAAATTTATCAAGCTCATAAATGGGACCTACTGTGATATAGCTAGTAGCTCTTCTTGCAGACCTTCTAGGAGGACCCCCTGCAGGTTGCTTTAAGCTAGTAGGAGCATCATCCATCATCGCCTGATCATCTCCTCCTCCTCCACTAGAAAGAAGCATTGCAATTACTCCTCCCACAATAATTAGGAATATTAAAACAACAGCAGCAATAATTATAATTATCTTATTGCCACCACCGCCACTAGGTTTTTTACTTCCTTCTTCTGGTGCCTCTATTTCTTCTTCATCTGCCATAATTAACTCTTTTTATAATTTTTTAAACCAATCAAGCTCGTCTAATTTTTCCCATGGATAATCCTCTTGACCAACTTGACCTCTAGCAGCTACATCGGCATATAAGAAATTATCTTTATTAGGTTTGTCTAAATTAAATTGTTTTATAATCCACATAGGAGTTAAGCTAAATTTTTCGCTTATTTTTGCAGAAAGCTCATCATCATTTATATTTGAAAATGTTCCCATAGTATCCACACATACAGAAATAGGTTTTGCAACTCCTATAGCATAAGATATTTGAACTACTGCTTTTTTAGCTAAATTAGCAGCGACTATATGTTTAGCCAACCATCTAGCTGCATAAAGAGCAGATCTATCAACTTTTGTGTAATCTTTACTTGATTGAGCTCCTCCACCAATAGGAGAATATCCTCCAAAAGTATCAACAATAAGTTTTCTTCCTGTAAGCCCTGAGTCATGTAATGAGCTATGATTTGTATATTTTCCAGTAGGATTTATATGTAAAATACATTTATTTTTATCATAATAAGGTAAATTAGCATCATCAATTATCTTGCCAATAATTTCTTTAACTTTTTCTAATGGCATAGAATCAACTGAAGGAGCAGAAACTACAATAGTATGAATTGATTTAGGCTCACAATTTTCAAAATGAACTTTTAAATCATAATCAACAGAAACTTGAGTTTTTATATCAACTCCAAACTCATGAGGATTAGCTAAAGCATATTCATATACTTTATCACTTAAAATCCTAGCATAAGTAATAGCTGAAGGCATTAAGTTTTTAGTCTCATTACAAGCAAAACCAAACATAATTCCTTGATCTCCTGCTCCTATTTCTCCAGTTTCTTGATCAACTCCTTGTCCTATTTCAGGGGATTGCTCATTTACATAAACTTCGATATTTAAATCATTTATATCCAAGCATTGAGAAGAAGTAAAATAATCATTATTTTTATAGCCTATGCTAATTAAAGCATTTCTAACTAATTCTTTATATCTCTCATTACTTACTTTATGTTTTGATTTACATTCGCCACCAATGACAATATTTTTACCAGCTAAAAAAACCTCTGTAGCAACTCTTGAATTTGAGTCGTTTATAATATACTCATCTACGATAAAATCTGCAATAATATCTGCACATTTATCTGGATGACCAGCACTAACTACTTCTGAAGTGAATAAATACATATTGAACCTTTAATTCGGGAGGTATCCCTGTTATTTTTACGAGTTTGTATGATATTCTTGGAACCAATTTATAAATTTATCTATGCCATATTCTATAGAAGTGCTAGGCTTATAATTAAAATCTTTTATTAAATCATCCACATTAGCATAAGTCGCTTGGACATCGCCCATTTGCATAGGCATAAATTTAATATCAGCTTTTTTATCTAGCTTAGTCTCTATAGCTTTCACAAAATCCATTAACTTTATTGGCGAATTTTGACCTATATTATAGATTTTATATTTAGGATTAGAATAATCACTCTCTATGCAACGAGATACTCCACCTACTATATCATCTATATAAGTAAAGTCCCTTTGCATATTGCCGTTATTATATACTTCTATTTGTTTATTTTCAAGTATATTTTTAGCAAAAATGTAAAGTGCCATATCAGGGCGACCCCAAGGACCATAAACAGTAAAAAATCTAAGACCTATAGTATTAATACCATAAAGATGAGTATAAGTATGAGCCATTAATTCATTTGATTTTTTAGTTGCTGCATATAGACTAATAGGAGTATCTGTCTTATCGGTTGTAGAAAATGGATAATCACTATTTAGTCCATAGACACTAGAGCTACTAGCATATACTAAATGCTTTACATTATTATGTCGCACAGCTTCTAAGATATTTGTAAATCCTATTATATTAGAAGATATATAGGCATTAGGGTTGGTTATAGAGTATCTTACTCCTGCTTGAGCTGCTAGATTACATACTACATCAAATTTTTCTTTTTTGAATATTTTAAAAAGTAGATCTTCATCTTCTAGGTTTGCTTTGTAAAAAGAGAAATTTTTATTATTAATAGAGGTGATTTTTTTAGAATATTGAATTTTATCTTTTGTAATCCCTAGATTATTTAATCTATTATATTTTAAGTTTATATCATAATAATCATTAATAGAATCAAGCCCTAGAACTGTATGATTGGCACTTAATAGTTTATTGCAAAGATGGTATCCTATAAATCCAGCACTTCCTGTTACGAGTATTTTCATATTTTCTTCTTAATTTGGTATAAGTTTTGCTTCTAAGCTTTACTAGAATAAAACTAATGTATTTTATCAATTAAAGGTTAATATAGTTGTCATTTAGAATAAATACAAATACTTCTGCACTTACAGCTCATGCTCAAGGTGTGTCTACTAATGGTAAGATGGAAAAATCTTTAAATAATCTTAGTAGCGGATATAGAATAAATAAAGCAGCTGATGATGCTTCAGGTCTGGCTATCGCTGATTCACTTAGAAGTCAAGCTAAATCACTAAATCAAGCCATAAGAAATGCAAATGATGCTATAGGATTAATACAAATAGCAGATAAAGCTATGGATGAGCAAATAAAAATACTTGATACTATTAAAGTAAAAGCAATCCAATCTGCACAAGATGGACAAACATCAAACTCAAGATCTGCTTTGCAAGCTGACATAGTTAGATTATTAGAAGAGCTTGATAATATTGCTACTACCACTACATACAATGGTTTAACTTTACTTGCAGGTGCTTTTACAAATAAAGAATTTCAAATTGGAGCATATTCTAATCAAACCATAAGAAGCTCAATTGGACCTACTGAGAGTAGCAAAATAGGAATTCAAAGATATGAAACAGGCTCTACCATTAAGTCAGCTAAAGAGGTTCAATTAAAATTCAAAGCAACTGAAGGAAATACCAATATAGACTTAGAGTCAGTAATAATATCCACAGGTGGTTCTACGGGAATAGGAGTTTTAGCTAATACTATTAATAGAAATTCAAATGAGTTAAAAGTTAGAGCTTCGTGGAATTTAGTATCTACTGGGAACAAACCAATAGATGGGGGAGACAGAAATGGAACTCCTGTTATTATTAAAGAATTAGAAATTAATAATGTTTCTATTGGAAATGTTACTATTACAGGAAATGACTCAAATGGAAATTTAGTTCAATCAATCAATTCTGTAAAAGATCAAACAGGAGTATTCGCATCAAGAGATGTTAGAGGTCATTTATCTTTAACTAGTATAGATGGAAGAGGTATAAATATATCTGGAAGAGAAAATGTCTCTGCTATAGGAATAGATGATTTAAGTTTTCAAGGAAAAACTGATGCAGACCCAAAAGAAAAGCATGAAAATTACGGACGACTAACTCTTACAAGAATAGGAGATTCAAGAGATATTATTTTAAGTGGAGCAGGAACATCATTTAGTGATGTAGGTTTTGGCGAAGGACATGTAGCAGAAGCATCTGTGAGCTTAAGAAGTATTAGAGATAAATATACTGTTGATGAAGCATCTGCTATGGGGTTTTTTGATAATAAAAATACTTTATTAAGAAAACAAGCAGAAGAATCGAAAACATTAAATCCTACGACAGGTGCCAAAGAGGGTGGTTTTGTTGCAGCAGGAGTTACATCTTTTCAAGGAGCTCAAGCAGTAATGGATATAGTAGATTCTGCTATCACGACTCTAGGAAGAGTGCGATCAGATATAGGTGCTGTGCAAAATCAATTAGAAGTTACTATAAACAATATTTCTATCACTAGAACAAATGTAACAATAGCAGAATCAACTATTAGAGATACAGATTATGCAGAAGAAACTTCAAACTTTAAAAAAGAAAGTATCATAGCACAAGCAGGAATTTATGCATTAAATCAAGCTAATTCCGTTCAACAAACTGTGCTAAAATTATTACAATAGCTTCACTAAATAATATATACCCATCAAAGCTCTAAAAATACAAATAATTTAGATAGGACTAGAAGCTTTTCTAATAACAGAAATAATAATATTTTATGTTATAATATCGCAATTTTGAGAAATAAAGCTCTCTAAATATGTAAAAATAAAGTGAAGAAGGACTGTTTGTTTATGAAACAAATAATAATCTTATTGATATTTATTGTCAATATAAATGCGAATAATCTAAATTATGTAAAAATATGTGTGGATCCAGATTGGATGCCTATGGAAAAGATTGATGAAAAAGGGAAGCATGTTGGTATTGTTGCTGATATATTAAACCTTATAGAAGCCAAAACAAATTTTAAATTTATTTTAGTTCCTACTACTTCATGGGATGAATCTATCTCTTTTATAAAACAAAAAAAATGCGATGTCTTGCCTTTGGCTTCTGAGATTGAAGAGAGAAAAGAATGGATGAATTTTACTCCTGTCTATATGCAATATCCTGAAGCTTTGGTTATTAAATCAAGTGAAAGTAAAAAAACTTTAGAAGAAATAATAAAGCTACCATTAGGATTGACTAAAGGGTATGCTGCTATTACTTGGTTTAGAGATAAGTATCCAAATATAAATATAATAGAAGTAGAAAATATGGATGATGCTTTTGCTAAATTAAGAAGTGGGGAAATATATAGCTATTCAGATACTCTTCCTATTGTAGGATATAAGCTTCAAGAAGAAGGTATTCTTGATTTAAAAATATCCTATATATTTGATAAAAAAGATTATAGCCTTGATGCAGGTATGGCAGTTAGAAAAGATAAAATTGAACTACATAGAGAATTAACAAAAGTTATCAATAACTTAAATGAGAAGAAGCTTGATGAGATTTTAGCAAAGTGGGTTAAAATTAATATGGAAGATGTTGTTGTTAATTATACTTTAATTTATCAAGTATTAGGTGGTATTTTTCTTATTGGGATAATAATTCTATATTGGAATTATAAATTAAGTTTATTAGTTAAAGTAAAAACAAAAGAAATTCAAGAATTTGCTAATACATTAGAAGATAAAGTCAAAGAAAAAACAAAAAAAATAAGACATCTTTTAGATAATGTAGGAGAAGGGTTTCTTACTTTAAATCAAGATTTTTTAATAAATCACGAGTATTCAAAAGAATGTGAAATAATATTAGGCGATAATATAGCACATAAGGATATATCTAAAATAATTTTTAAAAATTTAACAGAAGCTGATACTTTTAAAAAAAATTTGAATATAGTACTAAAAGTAAAAAATAAAAATGCTCAAAAATCTGCATTAACCTTACTTCCTGAAGAGATAACCATTAGAGAAAAAACATTAAGTGTTAAATATAAAATTATAGATAATAGCTTTATGTTGATACTCACAGATATATCTGAAAAAAAATCATTAGAGAATAAAATAAAGAATGATCAAAATATGCTAAAAATGACAGTAGCTATTATTACAGGTAATGATGTATTTTTTGATCTTAAAAATGACTTTGAGTATTTTATGAACAATATAAATATCTACATAGATGAAAATAAAACAGCCTTATATAATATAAACGAAATATATAGATTAATACATACTTTTAAAGGCTCATTCTTACAATTATTTATGGATAACACAGGATTACAGTTGCATAATGTAGAGTCTAAATTATCTGATGTCCTGCAAGGTGATAAACTTATAGATAATAAGCAATTATTATCATTATTGCAAGATATAAATTTTGCAACTTTTATGGATACAGATTTAGATAATATTATAAAAGTCCTAGGAAAAAGTTTTTTAGAAAAAAATAAATTCTTACTTGTTGAAAAGCAATCTTTGAAGAGTGTAGAAAATACATTTAATTCATTAGTAAGAAAACATAAAGAGCATGATTTTTCAGCTATTTTAGAGAGTATTAGAGCATTGTCCAAAAAAAGTGTGAAATCTTATTTGGATCCATATGTGAGATTGGCATTACAGATGTCTTACAAGGCAAATAAACCTATTCATGAGTTTGAAGTTATAGGTGATGAAAATATTTTCTTGCCAAAGAAATTTAAAAATTTTATGAATTCTTTAGTCCATGTTTTTAGAAATACTATTGCTCATGGGATAGAAAATGAAGATATTAGAGATGATTTGGGTAAAAGTGAAAGAGGAGCTATATCTTGCTCTTTTTCTAAAGAGAAAGATGAGTTAAAAATTATAATTGCTGATGATGGCTCTGGTATAGATGTAGATAAAATTAAAGAAAAAGCAGGAAATAGTAATATGTCTAACGAGGAAGCATATCCATTTATTTTTAAAGATAATTTTTCCACTAATGATGAAGTAGATGAGCTTTCAGGCAGAGGAGTAGGACTAAGTGCTGTTAAAAGTGAATTAGATTTATTGCATGGAAATGTTGAGGTTCATAGCGAATTAAATATTGGAACCAGGTTTATTTTTACTATTCCTACTACATAGAGAAGTTTAAACCTTTTTAGATATACTATCTAAAACTAAAGGGAACCTCTAAAATTGAAAACTATGGATATAGCACATTCTCCCGATGCTGATGATATTTTTATGTATTATGCTATTAAATTTGGGTGGATTAGCGATAAAAATTATTTGTTTAAAAATAAAGCTCTTGATATAGAGAGCTTGAATGAACAAAGCCTTTTAGGAACTTATGATATTTCTGCTATTAGCTTTGCTTTGTATCCTTTTATCAAAGATGAATATGCTTTATTAAAAACCGCTAGTAGTTTTGGTAACGGATATGGTCCTAAGCTTATTCGTAAAAAAAATACTAAATTAAAAAAAAGTTTTTCTTTAGCCCTTAGTGGAAAATGGACTACTAATGCTTTGTTGGCTAAAATATATTATCCTAATGCTATTATAACTTATATGAATTTTTTAGATATAGAAAATGCTATTAAAAATGATGAGGTTGATGCTGGTGTTTTAATTCATGAAAGCATTCTTACTTTTGGCGATGAATTTGTAGTAGAAAAAGAAATTTTTGATATTTGGAAAGAATTAATCAATAAAGATATTCCTCTTCCCTTGGGAGGTATGGCTATTAGAAGAAGCATTCCATTACTAGATGCTATTAATTGCGAAGAAATGCTTACTAATGCTATAAAAGTCGGTGTTTCAAATCAAAAAATGCTTACAGATATGCTAACCCAAAGAAATTTGCTTAGGGTAGATGGTGAGCTTCTTGATAAATATCTAAATATGTATGCTAATAATCAATCTATCTGTATGGAAGATGATGAGATAAATAGTCTAAATGAGCTTTATTCTCTTGGATATAAGCATAAGATTTACCATGAAGAGATAGATATTAATAATTACTTTATTCCTAAGGAATATAAGGAATTACGATATTGTTAGAAGAAAAATTAATTACTTTGAGTGTTGATATGTTTAAGTTAATTTTACTTATTTCTATGCCTACTTTGCTTGTGAGTATGTTTGTAGGGCTTTTAATCTCTATATTTCAAGCTACTACTCAAATAAATGAAATGACTCTTACTTTTATTCCTAAGATATTATCTATTATGGTTGTTATGGTCGTAAGTATGCCTTGGATGTTAAGGCTTATGATTGAATATACGGAGAGTATCTTTCATATGATACCTAATTTTATATTTTGAAACTTGATAATATAGTAGATACTCATGCACATATTTGGTCTCCTTTGTGCAGATATGAGCAAGGGGGAAGATATGTTCCTGATAAACATTTAGGCATTAATGAATATTTATCTATTTTAAATAAGCATAGAGTAAAATATGGAGTTTTAGTTCAGCCTAGCTTTTTAGGGCATGATAATTCTTATCTTATTCGCTCTTTAAGGGCTTATAGGAAAAGATTAAGAGGTGTAATAGTGTTTGATTTTTCTAATCCTCATTTAGAATCATTAAGAAAGCTATCTTCATTAGGAGTTGTGGGAGTTAGGTTTAATCTTAATGGTAAAGTTATGCCCGATATTGCTTCTATAAAATATGATGAGCTATTTAATTGCTTAAGAAAACTAGATTGGTTTATTCAAATAACAGCAAAAGAAGATGAATGGCTAAAAATAATGCCTAAACTATTACATAGAAATGTAAAAATAGTAGTAGATCATTTTGGAAAACCTGAGCGAAATATAGGAATTAATGGAGATGGTTTTAAGGCTATCATAGAAGCTACTAAAACTAAAAATGTATGGATAAAATTCTCTGCTCCATATAGGTTTGGCTGTAATCAAGCTTCTTTATATGCGAATGAGCTTGTTAAAAAAGTAAGCAAAAGAAGAATATTATGGGGGAGTGATTATCCTTTTACAAGACATGATAAAGGAAGAAGTTATAAAGACTTTGTAGATATGCTTAATATTTGGTTTCCAGATAAAACATTACGAGATTATGCCACTTATAAAAATGCTATAAGATTGTATAAATTTGATACATCAAGAAGTAATGTTGTATGATTAAAATCATTAGTGCTTTATTTGTTTTTATATCTTTTATTTATTCTGATAGCATAAAAAGGAATTATACTTTTATAGATGATGGCATTTATATTAATGATATATTGCCTAATGAAAAAAGAATTAAATTATTTGATGTTAAAAATAATATATCAAGATTTAATATCAAGGCTTTTTCTTTAATGAAAAAATTAAAAGAAAATAATATTTCCATCCATAATATAAATAAAATTTCCAATATTGTCTTTAATAGAAAGAATAATTTTGATGATACTATAATAAAAGACCTTTTAAAAAATAAATTTCTTAAAAAATACGAAGATATAGAAATAGAGAGCATTAATATAAGACCTCTAAAAAATATAAATATGGCGAATATGTTTGTTAGAGAAATTGTAATTGCACCTTATGCTTTAAATAGGAATAAAGGCTCTTTTAAGACTATATTTGATTTTGAAGATAAGCAAAAAACTATTTTTTATAATTTTAATATACTTGCTACTTTATCTGGAATAAAATTAACAAAAGATATTTCAAGAGAAGAGGTATTTAGTCCCTCCAATACAAAAAGCACAAGAGTTAATTTTTCTTCAACAACCAAACCATTAAATAAGCTACCACCATATACAGTAAGCTCAAAAAATTTGAGAAGAAATCATACTTTAACAGAATTTGACATTAAAAAAGAATATCTAGTTAGAAAAAATAGTCATTTAGAAGTGGAGCTTAGTCTTGATGGAATAGAAATAACATCTTATTTTCAAGCTTTAGAAAATGGCTATATTAATCAAAATATTAAAATAAGAAATATAAGCTCTAAAAAAATAAGATTGGCTAAAGTGATAGGCAAATCTAAAGTTGCCCTAAGATGAAGTTAATTATTGCAATTAGTGGTGCTAGTGGTGCTAGTTTGGCTCTTAAGTTTATTAAATATATTCCAAAAACAATCGAAAAACATATAGTTGTGAGCGATAGTGCAAAAGTTGTTTTAGAAAAAGAAGAAGGATTATTTCAATATGACAATGAAGATATATCCGCACCTATATCATCTGGTAGCTTTAGAGCTGATGCTATGATAATCCTTCCTTGTAGTATTAATACTTTATCTAAAATATCTGTGGGTATAGCTGATAATCTAATCACAAGGTCTGCCTCAGTGATGATTAAAGAAAAAAAGAAGTTAATATTAGGAGTGAGAGAAATGCCATTATCTAGTATCATCTTAGAAAATATGTTAAAATTATCGCAAAATAATTGCATTATAGCTCCTCCTATTATTGGATATTATTCTAATCCAAAAACTATTGATGATTTAGAAAAGTTCTTAATAGGGAAGTATTTTGATATGATAGGAATTGATCATAATTTATTTAAAAGATGGGGAACATAAAATGAAAAAAGCAATATATCCAGGAAGCTTTGACCCTTTTACTTTAGGTCATTTTGATATTCTAAAAAGGTCATTAAAAATTTTTGATGAAATTACAATTTTAGTAAGCAAAAATAATGGTTATTTAGGGTATAATAAAAAATTAGAAGTAATAGAGAGATATATTAAAGGTATGCCTGTAAAGGTTCAGAAACTAGATAAAATGCTTGTTCAGATACTGCAAGATGATGGATATACCGCTTCGATTAGAGGAATAAGATCAATTAATGATTTTGATTATGAAAAAAGTATGTTTGCTGCTAATGTTAGCTTAGATGATGATTTTGAAAGTGTTTTTTTTATGTCAAAACCACAATTATCTCATATAAGCTCAAGCATAGTTAAAGAGATTATTGAATTTGATGGAGATATTTCAGCTTTTGTCGGTAAAGAAGCTAAAGAATTAATTTTAAAAAGTAGGAATTAGATGTTTATAAAATTTTTAGGAGCCCATGGAGGCAAAGATCAAGGCCAAAACAATACTTGTATTCAAGTTCAAGAAAATACATTAATTGATGCTGGCAATATACTTAACTCTCTAGGTTTTGATAGAGCATTAAATATAGATAGAATATTTCTTACTCACTCTCATATGGATCATATATCTGATGTGCCATTTTTAATAGATGCTGTATTTACTAAAAGAAAAAAACCAATTGAAATATGGGGACTAAAAGAAACAATAGATGCTCTTAAAGATAGCATTTTTAATTGGAAAGTTTGGCCTGATTTTTCAAGCATACCATTAGTAGGGCAAGAAAATTCTGCCGTTACTTTTCATACATTAGATTATGGAGATACTATAGAACTAGAAGAAGTTAATTTAACTAGCATAAAAGCAAATCATACAGTCCCTTGTAGTGGATATATAATAACACATAGAATGACAGGAGATGCTATTTTATTATCAGGAGATACCTATAAGAATAATCTTTTATGGGATACGATAAACAATAATAAAAATATAAAAACTGCCATAGTAGATGTGTCTTTCCCATCGTATTGTTATCAGCTAGGAATAGATAGCGGGCATTTTACTGCTAAAGCTTTTGAAGAAGATGTTTTAGAGCATTTAACAAGAAAAGATATTAATTTATGTATTTATCATACAAAACCTTCTCATTATGATGCCCTTATTGATGATTTAAATAATCTAAATATAGAACAAAAAGTAAATATTTTACATGATTCTTCAACTGTATATTTTAATGGAAATATATCTCATAGTCTTAAAGAAAAAAGTTGTGAAACATCCTTAACAGAGCTTACTGAAAAACTTCACACTCTAAATGAAATAGGAATGTCTTTAAGTAAAAGAGGTAATATTAATGAATTAATAGAGAATATTGTAATTAAAACAAATTCTTTTATTGATGTAGATGGACTATCTTTATATTTTACTTCTGAATGTGGAAAATATATTGAATTTCAGGTAATACAAACAAAGTCATTAAATATAAATATGAGAAATACTCAAAAAAATGTCAAGTGGAATAAAATACCTCTTTTAAATGTAGATGGAACTAGAAATCAAGATATGGCTGTTTGTGTAGCAGCTAATGAAAATAAAATCATCAATATTGATGATATTTATAATTGTGAAGATTATAGCTTTATGGGTGCTAAAGAGATGGATAAAAAGAATAATTATCAATCTAAATCTATGATGATAATACCTATGGTGGGAAATAGTGGAAAAATTATAGGAGTTTTGCAATTAATCAATAGATTAGATAGCCATGGTGAAATTATTGGCTTTGATGCGGAAGATCAGCTTTTAGTGTCTTCTCTAGCTTCCCAAACTTCTATAGTCTTAAGTAATAAAATGCTAATAGAAAAACTAGAAACTCTTTTTGATTCTTTTATACAAATAATAGGGAATGCAGTTGATGAGACAAGTGAATACACAGGAGGACATGTAAGAAAAGTTTCTGGATTGGCCCTTATTTTAGCAAAATATATAGATGCAGATAAAAATGGCTTTTATAAAGATGTAAGTTTAACAGAAGATGAATTTAAAGAAATAGAAATAGCATCATGGATTCACGATATAGGAAAGATAACAGTCCCAGAGCATAAGCTCGATAAAGCAACAAAATTAGAAACTACTTTTGATAGGATTGAATATGTTAAAGCAAAATTTGAAATAAGAAAAAGAGATTTAAAAATTAAATTACTAGAATATCAACTTAGAAACTCTGAGTTTAAAGAAAATAAACTTGATAAAATAATAGAGCATGAAGAAAAAACAAAAAAAGAAATTGATGAATTAGAAAAAAATATAAATTTTTTAGAAGTTAATAATGTAGGAAAAGAATTTATGCCTTTAAGTGTTATCCAAAATGTTATAGAAATGTCTCTGGAAAACTTAGATATCAATGGAAAACAAGAAAAACTCATCAATGCTGATGAAGTAATGAATTTATCTATACAAGCAGGAACTCTTACTTTTAGAGAAAAAGAAATTGTTAAAAAACATGCTTTCGTAGGACGAGAATTATTGCAAAAATTATCATTTCCTGATAACCTTAAAGATGCTGTTGATATTGCCTGTAATCATCATGAGTGCTTAAATGGGAAAGGATACCCTAGAGGTCTTACGGCAGAGCATTTAACTATAAAAGATAGAATTATGATTTTATCTGATATTTTTGAAGCATTAACATCAGCTGATAGACCTTATAAAGATGCTAAAGATTTAGCTGAAACATTTAAAATATTAGGATTTATGGTTAAAGATGGTAATTTAGATGGTGATATGATTAAGTTTTTTGTAAAAAGTGGAGCTTGTAAAGAATTTTCTGATACTTATTTAATGAGTTCTCAAATTACTGATTTTACATTAGATTTCTAAGCATTGAATGAATTTTTCTTTAATAGAGAAATACCTCATAAGTTTTCTGCAAGAAGAAACATATAAAATAAATTTTAATGGTGGTATATTAGGACTTAGTGGAGGAATTGATTCTTCTTTGGTCGCAGTTTTAGCTAAAAAAGCATTTGGAGATAATTTTCTTGCTGTAATGATGCCATCATCTTATTCAAGCGATGAGCATATAAAAGATGCAAAAGAATTATGCAAACAATTTAATATAAATTACACAATCAAACCAATAGATAATCTTTTAAATGCCTATAAAAATGAAATGGAAAATGACAAGCTAAGAATTGCCAATTTTTCAGCAAGAGCAAGAATGATTATTCTTTATGATTTATCCCAAAAACATAAAAAACTAGTCCTAGGCACAAGCAACAAAAGCGAATTGCTCCTAGGATACAGCACAATTTTTGGAGATATAGCAAGTGCTATAAACCCCATAGGAGATTTATACAAAACCGAAGTATTTGAGTTTTCAAGACATTTAAATATAAATAAAAATATAATAAATAAACCCCCATCAGCAGATTTATGGGAAAACCAAAGCGATGAAGAAGATTTAGGCTTTTCTTATAAAGAGATAGATATTTTCTTAAAAGCTATGATAGAAGAAGAGTTAAATGATAATGAGCTTATAAAAAAAGGATTCGATAAAAATATAATAAACTCCCTATCTTCAAGAGTTTACACCAATCAATTCAAAAGAGCTTTGCCACTTATCGCCAAAATAAGAGAAAAAACAATAGGAATTGATTTTTTAATGGCTAGAGATATTAAGAGATAGTAGACTTCTTTCAAAACCTATCAATGCTATATGTTTAAAAAACTCATAGGCACAAGAACTGAGTTCCTTTCTTTATAATAAGGATGAGGGATAACTAGATTTTTCGTTTTTATTTTTTGATTATTAAATTCTATAATATCTATATCTATAGTCCTTGGTGCATTTTTAAAGCTTCTTTTTCTTCCTAATCTTTTTTCAATCCTTAAAACTAAAGAAAGTAGATATTTAGCTTGTAAGTTTGTGCTTATAAGTAATACTCCATTATGAAAATCTTTTTGTTTTATGTATCCAAAGGCAGGATTTATCATTATAGGGGATGTTTTATGGACTTTGATATTTGGATTATTTTTAATATAGACTAAAAACTTTTTAAAGAATATCATAGTTCGCCCTATGTTTCCACCTATGCCTAGTATTGCTTTATTTTTTAAGTATTTAGTTTTATAACTTTTTGGAAATAGATTATCAAATACTAGCTTCATTTTTTCTTATTTTGAGAATATACAAAACTTAAAACTTTAGCTAGCGGTTCCCATAATTCTTGAGGTATATTTTCTCCTATTTTGGTTAATTTATACAATGACCTTGCTAGTGGCTTGTCTTCCACTATTGGGACATTATGCTCTTTTGCTATTTCTTTAATTCTTTGGGCTAATAAATCTATTCCTTTCATTATTACTTTTGGTTGCTCATCTATGTTTATTTTGTATTTTACTGCCACAGCATAATGAGTTGGGTTTGTTATCACTACATCACTTTCTTCTATATCTTTTAAGCTTCCATTTCTTAATATTTCTTGACCTCTTTGTCTTACTTTGTTTTTGATGGTAGGATCAACTGTTTGATCTTTCATTTCTCTTGTGATTTCTTCATAGGTCATTTTATTATCATTAGCAAATTTATATTTAGTTATGGCAAAATCTACTATCGCAAAAACTAAAAGAATAATCAATATAGCTATGATTAAAATTAAACTCTTATCTCTAAGCCATATTAATTGGTCAAAATAATGAAACATATTGACCTCAGGAAGCTCTTCTAAAAACATCATAATCAAAATAAAAGCAACAATTAAAACAATAAAACTTTTAGAAACCATAGTAGTTCCCATTACCACTGTATGCATAGAGAATATTCTTTTTAATCCAGCAATTGGGTTTATCTTACTAAACTTTGGTTTAATAGGCTCTACTGAAAATAAAAATCCAAATTGAGAAACTGAGCCTAATACACCAGCAACCATAACAACCCCAGAAATAGGTAATATAATAAGTGCAAAACTTTTCATTAAAACTATCATAATAATAAATACTTCGTTCATAGTAAGCTCAGTGCCATACATACCTACAAAATAATAATTTAAATCTTTAATATAGTCTAATATATATTCAAAAAATAAATAAACAGAAAGCATAGAGATAAATAATGAGATAAAGCCTGAAACATCTTTAGAGTTAGGAACATTGCCTTTTTTTCGTAAATCGCTTAGTTTTTTCTCCGTGGCATCGAAGGTTTTTTCTGCACCATTTTGATCTTCAGCCATAGATTATTTGCATACTTGATTATGCTCCATCGTGAAATTTAAATCTTTGGAAATTGTGTATATTGTAAGCCTTATATGTTTATATGAATTTAGCTTCACATCTTTTAATTTGACAATTTGTTTATGTAGCGGTTTTATTTTATTTACTAAATTTATGGGCAATCTATCGGTTTTTTTGTAGAAAGTAAATTCAACTAAACATTCTTTGTAGTCAAATTTACCCGTATTTTGTAAATCTACATTAACAACCATATTATCAGAGTAGTCAAACCTTTGTATTTCAAGATTGTCAAGTTTGCTAGACCTTGCTACAGAATCTATTGCATCTTTAGTTAAGCCCCCACCAGTTATCGCCACTATAAGTCCTGTAAATATAAAAATATATTGAACAGTTTTATATTTTCTTACAAGATAGGCAATCATAAAAAAAAATAATACCAAAATACCAACAAATGCATAACCTAAAATATCAGCTATAATATATGTTTCCCATAAATGATTAATATGATAAGCTTTATCATAAGCCCCATCAATTCTATTTTCTATTTCAGGAACATCTATTCTATCTAATATATATTGCTCATCTATAGCTTTTAATTTTTTTAGAGCTAACTCTAGGGCTGTTGGTGGCTCTACTTTCTTTGCATGCCTACCAAAAAACTTTACGTTATCTGCCATTTTTCTCTTCTATCCCACTTTTAGAAAATCTTTTTTTAAGCTCACCTTTAACTCTATCAAGAGATACATCTTTGGATTGCATAGCAACCATAATATGATATATCAAATCACTAGCTTCATATATAATCTCTTTTTCATCATTATCTTTAATCGCACAAATAAACTCTCCACATTCTTCGGAAACTTTTTTTAAAATATGATTATCACCTTTATCAAATAAAAGTTTTGTATAAGATGTATCCCCTGATGAATGCTTCCTGTCTTTGATTATATTATCTAATTCATCTAAAACATCATAAGGACTTTTTTTATTAGTAGAAGTTTTTAATTCTTTGTTTTCTAAAATATCATTAAAAAAGCAACTAATCTCACCTGTATGACAAGCATTACCTTTTTGATGAACTATACCTACAATAGCATCTTTATCGCAATCAAGATATAATTTTTGAATTTGCTGAGTGTGATTACTGCTCTCACCTTTTTTCCATATTCTTTTTTTACTTCGTGAGTAATAATGCATATATCCAGTATCAATGGAGAGCTTTAATGCCTCTTCATTCATATAAGCACACATTAAAATTTGTTTGGTTGTAAAATCCTGAGTGATTGCTGGAATAAGAGGGTTCTTATTCCAATCAATAGTTTCTATCATAGTTTATTTTGCTATTGCAGTATCTCGTCTGGCATTTTTAGTATCTACCCATATATTAGGCACTGCTCCACCAGGTGTTAAAAATATCTTAGCATCTCTATTTACTTTTAATGCTTCATTAAATTTACCTTGCATTTCTATAGTTTTTAATGAAAGAATATTTCTCGATAAACTTTTATCAATTAATTTATTAGCTTTTGCTTGAGCATCAGCCTTTATAGTAATAGCACTTGCGATACCTTGAGCATTAATCTTTTTAGCTTCAGCATCCCCTTGAGCTAATGCTGCTTTTTTTTCTGCTTCTTGTTTTGCTCTTTCTACTTCATATTTTACTCTTTGAGCTTCTTGTTTTGCTATTTGCACTCTTTCTATTTGTTCTTTTATTTTTTCAGGTAAAACTATTTCTCTTAATTGCACAGAAGATATTGTTACGGGTCTATTAGCTGAAGATTCTATTTTTTCTCTAACTTTATCTTCTATTAAATGAGCAATCTCATTTCTTCTTTGAGGAAGTTCTTCTGCGGTCTGTGAGCCCACAACAGTTCTAACAATATCTCTAACAACAGGATTAACAATCTTATCTTCCCAGCTAAGACCCCAAGTAGCAATAGTTTGAGGAGCAGAAGCAGGAACTAGCTGATACTGAACCGTAAGCTCAATAGAAACAGGCAAACCTCTTTTATCCAAAACAGATATAGCAGGATTAACTCTAATACTCTCTTCTCTTCTATCGCTTAAAGCATTACTTAAGCTCTTATAATTAATAAGCCTAACTTTAGTATCAACAACAATAACCTTTTGAACAAAAGGCATATAAAAATGAAATCCAGGTTCTAAAGGAATAGGGTCAAATTTACCAGTAGTAACTTTAATCCCAACTTCACCTGCATTAATAACCACAAAAGGCTTAGCGACAATAAGTGCTATAATAAGACCAATAATAATTAAAGCCATATTAAAGCCCTTGCCTTGGGGCATTTTGAAATCAAACTCTACATTAGGGTTGTTATTTCTATTTCCTCCATTATTTTTATTTGAATTACCACTACTTTTCTTTGGATTATCTTCACTTTTTTTATTGAAATAATCTTTTATATCATCTGACATTTTTTTCCTTTTTTAAATAAATTTTACACATAAGTTAAATATTTTTTATATTTCTCATCTCTACCATAAACAATATCAAAATATTTCTCTTGAATTGTTTTAGTAATATCTCCTCTACCACCATTACCAATAGTTCTATTATCTATTTCTCTAATAGGGGTTACTTCAGCGGCCGTTCCTGTAAAAAATGACTCATCAGCCACATAAACCTCATCTCTAGTAATTCTTCTTCTCTCAAGAGGAATATCAAGTTCTTGACAAATCTCAATAATAGTCTTTTGAGTAATGCTACCAAGAGAGTTTTCATTAGGAGGAGTAATCACAATCCCATCTTTAACCATAAAAAAGCACTCCCCACTGCCCTCAGCCACAAAGCCCTCACCATCAAGCATAAGCCCTTCTTCGTATCCAGCCTCTAATGCCTCATATTTAGACATTTGAGAATTGACATAATTACCCACAATCTTAGCCTTACCAAAAGTAGATTTAATAGAATTACGAGCAAATGAAGATATTTTAACACGGATACCTTTTTCCATCCCTTCATCTCCAAGGTAAGAACCCCAACCCCAAACAGCAATAGCCGTTCTAACAGGAGCCTTTCTAAAGTCAATCCCCATCACACCAGAACCTAAATATATAAGAGGTCTAATATATGTATTTTCAGTTAAGTTATTTTTTTGTAAAATAGAAACTTGAGCTTTTATCACTTCATCATAAGTAAAATTAGGTTTGATAGCAACCATCTTAGCAGACTCAAACAATCTTTTAGTATGATCTTCAAGCCTATATATAGCCAAACCATCTTTAGTCTTATAAGCTCTAGTCCCCTCAAAAGCACCATTTCCATAATGAAGAGTATGAGTTAAAATATGCACATTAGCATCATCCCATTTTACAAACTCCCCATCCATCCAAATATAATCTGTCTTATTCAAAACAAGCCTTTATATAATTTCCCTGTATTTTAGCAATACTACATTAAGGGGACCTCTAAAAATGCAAAAAATATTATATTATATTTTACTGTCGAGATTTCTTCTTTTCTTCATATTCTTTCTTCTTTTCTAGCATTTTATTAAACCCAGTAAATTTTTGCCCTGAACCCATAGATTTTAAAACCCCAGCATCTGGATTTTTAGCACCCTCTATAACCATATAAGCTACAACTATAATTACAAAAGATATAGCACTTAGGATGACTACTAATGTTAAGATGGTAGATTTTATATTATTTGCCATTGTTATTTATCCTTTTTGTAAGCAAATCAATGTTGCTCTCATCAAATAATATCACTCATTTTCAATAAAACTTAAATTTTCAGTAATAAAAAAGTAAAATATAAATTTTATTGGCTCTAGTATTAAAAAGCTAAGCAAACTACTTTCATGCTTATACCAATTTTTTAATATATCTTTATTATGGACAGATTTCACTCCCACATGAGTGCTTATATTATTTTTCTTAAATATTTTTTTAAATATATACAAGGCTCTTCTTGTGTGAAACTCATTAGTGATTAAAATTATTCTTTGCAATGGATTTTTTTTTAAATAGATTGCCATATCTATTGCTTCATCTATTGTGCTTGTGGCACCACCCTTAATACTCGGTATATAGTTTATATTTATATTTTCATACTCTATTATATCTTTAATATATTGATTTCTTGTTTTTATTATATGGGGATATTTAGAGCTTCTATTTTTTGTTGTTGTTATGAATAGTTTATTTGCATACCCTTGCTTATAGGCACTCATTGCTCCTTCTGCTCTTGTGACTATATCTCCTGATAGGATTAATATAGCATCTGCATTTTTTTTAGCATTATCTACTATAAATATTTTTGGGTATGATGTTAGTATATTTTCTCTAAAAATAAATATTAACATTAATACTGCTAGTAATAATTTAGTTTTTTTATAGGTTTTCATTATTTGGAATGGATAAAGCAATTAGGGTGATGTTTGAAGAATGATTTTATTTGCTCTTCTCCTAGAGGATTACCTTCATAGCCAAAATTATTCAAATGCTCTAATTTAAGCAAACTATCCAAATTAGATATTTGATTATTTCTACAATCAAGGGAAATTAGTTTATTTAATTTATTCATACCATCTATTTCTGTGATTTGATTATCAGAGCATAGTATCTTTACTATATTTTTTAAATGGTTCAGAGGATGTAAGCTTCTAACGAAGTTTTTAGAAAGACCTACCACTACTAATTCTTTTAGTCCTATCATAGGGTCTAAATTTGTTATTTTATTCATACCACAATATAATAATTTTAATTCTGATAAATTTTCAACTCCTTCTAAAGAGTCAATATGGTTCCATCTAAAATCTATTTGTTCTAATTTGGTGAGTTTTTGTAGGTTTTTTATACTTTCTATTTTATTATTTGAAGCATTTAGCCATATTAAATCTTTGAAATTTGAAATAGCCTCTATATTTTCTATGTGATTATGTTCTATATTTAATAGCTGTAATTTTTTTAAATGAGATATTTTATCTATAGATTTTAACTGACAATTACTTAAAGATAAATCCTCTAAATCCTCTAATAAAGAGAACCCATCTAGGTTTTTTAAATTAAAATAACTAGCAGAACACACTTTTTGTTTAATGATTAAGCTTAGAATATCTTCTGTGGGATTTATGAATTTATCTAAAATTGTATTTTTGTTATTTAAGTGATTTGCTAGTTCTAAAACTGATGATTGAAAGTCTTCTAAGTTCCACCATGACTCATTAGAAAGATATTTTTCTTTAAAGAAAAATTCTTCTACTTTTATTATTTTTTCTTTTGTATCTTCATCTACTTTATCTATAAGTTCTATTATTTCCATAATAAAAAATCTTATAGAAAAGATTGCTTTATATTCTATACTTAGATTATTCCACCATATTTTTACATTACTCATAATTAATCCATTAATTTATAATTTTATTTATAGGGAGTTAAAAGAGCCCTAAATGTCATTTGGTTTAAGAAAAAGATAAAAGACATTAAAAAGCTAAAAAATATGAATAAAATAGAATTATAACTATCAGGAATAAATAATTCAATCACTCCAGCTAAGGATAGTAAAAAGAAAGAAGCAAAAAATCCTTTAAAAGAAATAAGCATAAATTTATCTCTTGTTAAATCATTGATTGCTAACAAGAAAGTATCATTTTTATACTCTTCATCTTTTCGTAAAAGCTTAGATATTTCATATATCCTTTTATCTGAATGAACAAAACCAGCAAAAGCTAATAATGATAGCACTAAGTTTATTGCATACATATCATAAACTTCATAATAAATCGTCCAAAATTGCCAACAAACCAATGTAATCATCGCTAATATGCTTAAATAACTTAAATATATATAATATGATACATTTCCTGGAATACAGCAAGTCGCATCTAAGCATTTTATTTCTTGACTTAGAATTAACTTAAATTTTTCATTAGTTAATTTACCTACCATTTTAAGATAAAATAGAGAGTTTTTGATAAACCACATTGCCTGAATAAAAAGCATCCCAAATATAGCATAAGGAGTTTTTTGCACTATTGTCAAATCTTCAAAAATAATAAATACTATAAATACTGATGACATATTTAATAAAAATACAAAGAATATCTCTACATAATATGCAACAGATTTATCTAAATCTGCTTGATTTGTCATCTCTTTTAGAGCATGGATACAATTTTTTGCGAAAAATAAAAATTTATTCATAATATTTCCTAAGATAAAAATTTTAAAGTCTAAAAATAGACTTTAAAA
The DNA here is from genome assembly GCA_029255845.1 of Campylobacterota bacterium. Classification (GTDB taxonomy): domain Bacteria; phylum Campylobacterota; class Campylobacteria; order Campylobacterales; family JAJVLF01; genus JAJVLF01. The sequence goes on from JAJVLF010000016.1 coordinate 34,116, forward strand.
TATCAATATCTAATGAACCTCTCTCCATATCTTAAGTTTCCATACCCAAGCAACAACAGATAAAATTAAAGCAAAAGCTATAAATCTAATTCCTAATGTTTCTCTTTCTTCTTTTTTAGGGTCTCCTGCTTTTTCAATAAAAGCAATAACTTTTTCTTGTGCTTTTTCACTAAGTCCTACACGAGGCATAGCTGTTCCATCAAGATGTTTCTGAGGGTCATTTATAAATTCAGCTAAATATTTGCCCCCTCTACTTAATATCATAGTAGATAAATCAGGAGGAACAGTTCCCATATACTCCTCTATATCTTTATCTGGAGTTAGTGAAGTTATTGAAGAATATCTCACATCATGACATCTAGCACAAGCAGATACAAAAGCTTGTCTATTAGATACTTCTTTTGGTTCTAATGTCTTTAGATATGCATATATATCTGCAATAGCATCATTTCCTAACCAATCATAATTAGGCATAGGAAATACTTTTTCTTTTCCATCAAATTTATGTGCTAGCTTGCTAGCTTCAGTAGGATTTTTAACAAATGAAATAAAAAACTCTTTACTATAAAGAAAAGTAGCATCACTTAAGTCAGGTGGAACCACCCCATAAGCAGAGGCTGCTGTTTCATCATCCATTATGGGTGGCAAGCTATCAGAAGCTACCCCATGACAAGCATAGCAATTATTAGCGAATAATTCTTTACCATTTTTCGCATTTTCACTTGGTGATTTATTATCTTTTAAATCTTTAAATTCAAAATCAGCAGGAGGAACGGCTGGGTGCATTTGAGAATGAGCATAAGGCTCAACCCCAATATATATAGCAGCAACGACAACAACAACGGCAATTAAGGCTTTCCAATCGGTACTCATTATTCTTCTCCTTTTGTTTTAGCATCTCTTCTAGTGATAGTTGGTAGCATAACAAATAATAATATAAACACAGAAGCAGCCACAAAACCAATATAGGCATTAGTTCCAGTAGGAGGGAGCTTACCATAAGTGGTTAAAATGACTAAATCAACAATTAATAAAATATACCATATTTTAAAAAGTGGTCTTTTATGAGCAGGTCTTATGCTTTTATCTTTATCTAAAAACGGAATTAATAAAAATGCCACATTAGCAAAACCAAAAGCTATCAATCCTACATCAAATGCACTTATAGGACCTATATCAAAGAAGAACCCTCTCATTACCTCATAAGACCATAAAAAATACCACTCTGGATAAATATGAGGAGGTGTTTTCATATTATCAGCTGGGTCAAAATTAATAGGGTCTAATGCAAAACTATAATGGAAGAATACTAAATAAAAGAAAAATACTAAAAATGTAGAAATAACCGCAAAATCTTTAGACAAAAATACAGGCCAAAAAGGAACTACTTTAGCTTCTTTCACTTTCCCCGCCATATATTTTTCTGCTTCTTTGTCAAAATCGACTTCTTCACCATCTTGATTATTTACATGAGGCACTCTTAAAGAATAAAAATGCAAAACAATAATACCCATAATAACAACAGGAAGTAAGACAACATGAAGCATAAAAAATCTAGTCAAAGTAGCATCTGCTACAAAAAAATTACCTCTAATCCACACAACAAGGCTATCTCCTATAATAGGAATCCCGCCAAATAAATTAGTAATTACCTGAGCAGCCCAATAGCTCATTTGTCCCCAAGGAAGCATATAGCCAGAAAATGCTTCTGCTGAAAATATAAAAAACAACAACATCCCAGAAATCCATATCATCTCTCTACCTGACTTATAAGAGCCATAATAAATTCCAACAAACATATGAATATACATAATTAAAAATATAACAGAAGCACTTACCGCATGGACATTCCTAAAAAGCCACCCATAAGCAACTTCGTGCATTATAGTGTAATTAACCGAGTCAAAAGCTAGATTAACATCTGGCTTGTAATACATCAATAAAACAATCCCACTAATAAATAGCACACTAAATAATGTAACAAGTAATGCACCCATAGCCCATAAAAAATTCACATTTTTAGGAACCCAGTATTCGGTCATCAGAACTTTTACGAGTTTTTTTACAGCAAGTCTTTCATCTAACCAATCTATTAAATTATCTGTTTCTTTTACCACAATTTCTCCTTATGCTTTGCTTGTAAGCTTATTATATTCTTCGCCTTTTTCGCCAAGAGTTATTATATTTCCATTTACCTTAAATGGTGGAATATCTAAAGGTCTTGGAGGAGGACCAAATGTCTGCATTCCATTACTATCAAACTCCCCCCCATGACATGCACATTTGAATTTTTTATTTTTTTCTATATAAGCAGGAATACATCCTAAATGAGTGCAAAGACCAATCATTACAGAATAAGTATTCCCTTCTATTGTAAATTCTCTTTTATCATCTTCAACTGATGATTTATTTTTATTTAAAATAAAAATAGGTTTTCCTCTCCACTCAACAACATAAAGCTTACCTGCCTTAGCTTTACTCATATCAACAGTAGTAAAACCAGCAGACATCACACTAGGCAAAGGATCCCAGGCAGATTTAACCCCATATCCTACACTGGCACCACCCACTAAAGCAACACCACCTAATAACATCCCACTAAAGTCTCTTCTCTTTTTGTCAACACTCATAGACTCTCCTATTTTTATATTAAAAAACATTGAAATTATATTATCTTATCCTTGATAAAATATTAAAATATATAACTTAAATTAAAAAATACTTTGAATATTATGCTTATTGATTAAATTTAAATTTGTGTTCTTAGAGGTTCCTTTAATTTTAAAGATTACTATAATTATAAGTTAGTGGAATGAAGCTAGATAAATAATATATAAAATCAATATTTTTATTTGCATTTTAAATATTCATTTTTTTATGCAAGATTGCTTAAATCTTGCTAGAAAACGAAGCAAAAAACCACTCTTTCGCTTCCTAGACCCCTTCGTGGCAAACCTTAATTATGTCCTAAAGCCTAAAAATTGCAAACTCGCTCAGTCACTCAAATGTCCGATTTTCTGGACAGCTTTAAGACATATTCTTAAGCTTGTTTATAGGCAGAGGGCGGATAAGGATTTAATAGTTTAAAATACAGACTACAAGCTAAGGCTTGTAGTATGGAGTATGTAGGCTTTAGTGATGAAATTATATTTTATCGAAGTAGGGTAAGTTTTTAGTAAATAGTAAATCTCTGTCCCGCATTTTTTAAGATGTCTTCTTTTTGTAGATATTTTAAACTATTAAAAATTATATTTGTTGTTTCAACTCTTGTGAATATTGGTATCCAGTTTAATATAGTGCAAGTTATGAAGTGTGGTTGTGTTGGTTCTTGTATTTTGTATCTTGTTCTTCCCATTTGGGATTATATTATAGTTTTCTTTATTGTTTTGGAGTTAGGGGTGTTTTTGTTTTACTTTTGTTTGTATGCATTCCAAAGCTGGAGCTTTGGAACGAGAGATATACCTAAAGTTAATAAAGATTTAGAAAAGTTATTTAATATAATGGGGTTTGTAATGCCAAA
>JAJVLF010000160.1 GCA_029255845.1 Campylobacterota bacterium
CCGTATTTTATAAAAATCACTCTAAAACTAAAATCTAACATTATCTAAATTATTTGAATTAATAGAGGTTCCCTTAATATTAATATAGGTCTTATTTTTGAATCTGATATATCTGTATAAATAATATTTGCTAAATAAACTTTACCTACCAATTACTATAATCCTCGCTATCCTGAATAGATGTTGATAAATCAACCTTTGCTATATATTTTAAATCTTCTTTATTCCAAAAATCATAATCATTTTCCTTGCTTATCTTTAATATAGTATTTAATTCTATCTCACTTCTATACTGTCTCTCAATAACTTTTTTTATTGGATTATATATATCCAAATTTACAGGTATGTAATCAATCATTTTTTAACTCCTTTGAGTATCTTATTAAAATGATAAAAATAAATAATAACCATTTACTATATTTTTTTGATAAATATGATAGTCCGTCTCCATGCATCAAAGCATTTCTCATATTTAGCCCATATTCATATATGAAAAAATATTCCAATAAAGTATTAAAGTCTTGACCATAAATTTTTGATAAAAGTTCTTTATTCTTAGAAACTAAAGAATTTAAAGTTATATCCTCTTCTTTTTTGTATTCCCTATTGTGTGGAGATATATTATTTAATATTAATATCTTTTTTATTAAATATTCGATATTAGGAATAATGCTATATGAAAAACCTACATAATCATCTTGAACATACTTTTCCACAATATTTTCAAATAATTTTTCCCTATCAGTATCATAAATAGGGCTAGTTTTATACATCTTTATGATTATATCTTTTAAATTTACTCGAGTACTTAAATAATCAAATACTTTATAAAATACATAAGAATAAACACTCATAAGACCCATTCCATATTGTTTATAAAAAAAATAATCCTCCTCCTTATCTTTTTCTGACACAACTCCTTTTCTACCAGCTGTAATAGGACTAATAGTTACCAAATGTGCTAAAACCCCTAAAGATATATTTTCTCTAGTAGTATTTGTATTTGGTAGAATATGTGTATTAAAAACTATTTCAAATGCCTTTAATACTTTATCCTCTTTGAGAGCATTGTCTATTCGTGTTGTAATATTATTATTAATAGAAATATCTAAATCTTTAGTAGGTATCTTAATACTATGTTGTTGCACATCATTTCTTAAATCTAACCGTTTCTTTTTTAATTTTATTCTATCTATTTCGTCATTTTTACTAATCTTTTTGTATATATCTATAACTAAATTATAGTAATAATCAGCCTGTAATCCATTTGAATTTTCAGCTAAATTTATAATAATATTCACAAGTTTTATTGAATAATCTTCAAATTTACCACTACTACAATTTTTCTTTATATCTCCTAATAAGCTTTCTTTTAGAGATAAAGACACATTACTATCAAAGACTTTACTGATTAATTTATCTTCACAAAATTCATTTTGAACTAAAGCAAAAACCAACCAAACAAAATCAATATCATTTTCAATTTTTAAAATCTCTTTTTTATATTCTTGAACGATATCATCTAAATTTATTTTATATATATTTGATGCATAAAATAACATATCAGCAATAGCAAATAAAAAAGTTGAGTTACCTGATTCGCATGGTATTATTTTATAAAAATACTTAAAACTTTTGTCTAAAAATTTCTTATCTCTACTCTTTATAAAAGATAAAGAATAGTATATACAACTTGATAACTCATTATCTTTATCAATATCCGATATATCAATATCCGATATATACCCTATAATCTTTGATTTTTCTATGTCTCCATAGTTCAATAAGAGTTCTGATATTTTAGTATTACTAATATTAAATAAGTCATTAAAAGAATGTATAATAATTTTATCCATAATATATTAAGGGAACCTCTATTAATTCAAATAATTTAGATAATGTTAGATTTTAGTCTTAGAGTGATTTTTATAAAAT
>JAJVLF010000161.1 GCA_029255845.1 Campylobacterota bacterium
TTTTGTTTACTTATTTTTATGTTTTTTATTGGTGATATAGGGGGAGGAGGTAAAAAGGGGAGTTATTTCACAGTCTCAGGAAAGGTGGAACGAGAAAGGAGTTTGTTTTAAGAGAAAGTTTTGCATTAGAAAATCATATATTTCATTAATCATGCATATAGCTTTTACCCCATTCTTGCATTGTATCTAATATGGGGAGTAAATTTTTCCCTTTTTTTGTTAATGAGTATTCAACTTTTAATGGGACTTCATTAAAGACTTTTTTAGATATAATATTTTGAGATTCTAGTTTTTTTAATTGTTGAGATAGCATTTTTTGAGTAATTTTTGGAATGTATTTTCTAAATTCATTAAATCTTACTACATCATTTTCACCTAAATGTACTAATAATAAAGCGACCCATTTTCCACTTAATATTTCGATAGTTATTTCTAATTCTTGCGTATAACTATTACAATGTATTTTATTAAATCTTAGACTTGGCATTTTCATCCTTTTGATATTTTAACTATAGGGAACCTATAAAGCATAATGCCAATATCCGACCTTTTGGTAACTATCCTACCAAAGTGATACTTCTTGACTTATCTTATAAATTACAATAATATTCTAACATTATTGCGCAATAATAAAAAATAATAAAAGGAAAAAAATGAGTAATTTACCAAAACAAGAAGATGTAACAAGTGCATTAAAAAATATAGTTTCACAAGATAATGGAGGCTTTGGATTAAATATGTGGGCTACTTTAGTCAATAGAGATGGAGAAGTAACATCAGTATCGTTTTCAGGAGAAAACAGAGGAGACCAATGGCCAGGAAGTAGAGTAATATCTGCGCAAAAAGCAAATACTGCAAATGCATTCTCTTTACCAGGTTTGGCATTATCTACTGCAAACCTATTTACTGCAACTCAGCCATCAGGAAGCTTGTTTGGCTTACAACATAGTAATCCTGTTGATACAAGCGTAGCATATGGTGGAGATAATGAGCTTATAGGCACACAAAACGACCCTATGGTTGGAAAAAAAATTGGTGGAGTAAATGTCTTTGGTGGTGGAGTTGCATTATATAATGAGCAAGGAGAGCTTGTAGGTGCATTAGGAGTTAGTGGAGACAGTTCTTGTGCTGATCATAATATAGCGTGGAAATTAAGAACTGCATTAAAACTTGATTTTATTCCTGGTGGAATTTCAAGTGATGGCGATGATAATATCGTAAATGATATTGAAAATGGAGTTAGTAAAAGTGGCTGGGGACATCCAGAATGCACACCTAAATCAAAAGAAATAGCAGAAAACTTTAAAACTTCACATCCAATTTCTAAGAAGTAATTATTTTAATGCAACAAAAATTATTGAGTGAGTTTTTAGGCACATTTATCTTAGTCTTTATAGGCACTGGTTCAGTAGTAGTAAATTCTTTAACAGGCTCATTAGGTTTAGTTGGGATTTCTATAAGCTTTGGATTGGTTGTAATAGTTTTGATATATACTTTTGGACATATAAGTGGGGCTCACTTTAATCCAGCAGTAACAATTGCACTAAGCATTGCCAATAAATTTGATAAAAAAGATGTCCCAAAATATGTACTAGTACAAATACTAGGTGCAATTTTTGCTTCTTTCGTGCTTTTAGTTTTGTTTCAAGAAGAAGCTAAAAGTGCCAAAGAGCTAGCATACTATGGAGCAACATTACCAAGAGGTAGCTGGTACCAATCTTTTATACTTGAATTTATATTGACATTTATATTAATGCTAGTCATATATGGGACAGCAGTTAATGCTAAAGCACATCATAATCTCGCTGGGTTAAGTATAGGTTTTGCTGTATTATTTGGAGTATTTATAGGTGGTCCCATATCT
>JAJVLF010000162.1 GCA_029255845.1 Campylobacterota bacterium
CGGCTTTAAGACATATTTTTAAGGCTTCGTCATAGGCAGAGGGCGGGTAAGGACTTAATAGCATTACAGACAAGAATACAAGCTAAGGCTTGTATTCTTGGAGTATGATTGTTTTAGTGTTGGAGTTAGATTTTATCGTGTTAATTTAGTGGATTACTTTTTTATTTTTTTAATTATTTATTTTATATGCCATCAAATTGGAGCTTTGGAGCAAGAGATAAAAAATAAAGTAATTTTTTTAGTAAATAGTAAATCTCTGACCCTCATTTTTCTAGAGATACAATACTGTAAATGTAATGCGATATTTATCAAATATTATGATTAACTTTCATTAGTATTTTCATCTATCCCTCGCTATCACCTAAAAAATAGGATCGAGGAATAAGATATTTAACAATTAGGATATGGTTCTGGCGATGACCCATTATCTGATATTGGCTTATTGCATGGTCCCCCAGTAATTTTTTCTTTTTCATTGTTGTTGCTGTTATTTGAAGAAGGTTCTTTTTCTTTAATAGTATCATTTTTCACAGAAGGATTATTACCCTTATTGTTTGTGTTATCACTTTTTCCACAAGATATTAAAAAAGTAATAGCAACTACATATATTAATAATTTTTTCATTTTTTTCCTTTTAGATAAAATACTACATGATGAATAATATCAAACATATCTGAATATAACTATATCTAAATTTTGTATGCCTATATGGAAAATGAGAACAAGAGATAAAAGGCTCTAACCCTCAATAACTAACTTTAAAAATATTTTTTCACTGCTTCTTAAAAGCCTTTTTACTAAAATGGACAATAAGACCTATAGCAAAACAATCTATTTAATAACAAGATTAAAATTAATCATACCACTATTCCCACTCATATTTATATTATCTATTTTAAAAAACTTATTTTCGTAAGTATCATTTTCCCTAAATACTGATATTGCACTATTGTCACTAGCTAGGAATAATTCATTAGAAACACCATTTTCTTTAAGTATAAAAATTCCTTTTTTATTTTTTTTAAGCATTTCTTCCGATAATGGTGGAGAAAAACCAGTATAAGTATCGTAGTCTATATCTTTTTTTAAGTTTAATAGAGACCACTTGTCTTCCCCTAAGAAATATATATAATAGCTTGTCTCTTTATCTACTCTAATTTTTACAACTCTTTTTCCATTTTTTCCATTTAGAGGGTATAAAGTCATTTGTTTTGATTCAGGCTTGTTTGTATCTATATAAAGTGTATTGCTTTCATCAAGCCAATTAAAATAATCTCTTATTCCTGGATTCATATTTACAGACAAAGATGCATAACCAAGAACATCAAATAAATTACCATATTCTACTAATTTTTTATCTACCCATGAATTTGCATGCCTAGCAAAGCCAAATGTATGAACAAGCTCATGGATAATTGTTGCCTTAGTGCTATCAATAATACTTTCTTGTTCTAGTGAATCTATGTTCTCTGAAACATCTTTATTGTTAAATTGAAACATAAAATAATTATTAACTATAGTCTTTCCATTCGCTTCAGATTCATTTGAAACAGCGACTCCAGAACTAGTGTATTGTGTATCTTCTGAGATTCCAATATGTAAAATTATAGGGTCATACTTTAATCTATCTTCTATAGGAATTAATTTATTTATCATATCAGAAAGTGCAAAAACATCTATTATCTTAAATCCATATAGTTTATTTTTTGCATCATCTTTTATGATAGGGTATGAGTCAATCTCTAAAACTTCCCCTTTTGTAAAATCTATCTTGAATTTACCAAAACTCATTTCATCAAAATAGTCCTCATAAATCTCTTTTGAATATGCATATTTCACAGTTCGCTCTAGCACCATATTAGAGTCTGGAGTTGACCCATCCATATTAGTAAGAGGAATATCTTTTGCCTTAACTAGATACACTTTTGCTGTCTTATATTTCAAATCTATTTTATTTTTATTAGTATTAATGGTGCATGATTTCTCAGAATATGCCCAAAAGCCTTCCCCTTTTTTTATCTCTATAAGCTCAAATCTATCTACATATCTATTATTTCTGTATGTAAATATTTCTTTATCACAATCTTCATTGAAGAAAACTGATACATCGCTAATATCTTCTACAGCCCCTAGCAAATCCCACCCTTTTGATAGATTAAGTATTTGGGGAAATATACTTAGGGGGATTATTATTAATATTGCAAATAGTTTATTCATTATTTTTTCTTTTTTGTTAGAGCCACTTGCAAATTCAAAAAAAGAACCCACCAAATAAGCTAAATTAAATTCAAAAAAGCTCCCTCAAAGCCCA
>JAJVLF010000163.1 GCA_029255845.1 Campylobacterota bacterium
AAACATCTAACAAAACCTAAAGCTTCACTTGCTAATATCCCCCAATGAATAAAAATCTACAAACAGTATATAAATACCATGACGACACAAAACACAGACCATTAAGATATGCAAAATCTTTAGGATATATGGACTGGGATACACAACCAAACCCTTTTAGAAGTTATGAGAATAGTGAGCAAATTCAAATGCCTTTAGCTTTAAGTCACGATACTCCCGAATATAGTGAGATTTTTACATCTCTAGCCCCACAATCATTTAGCTTAAAAACTATATCTCAATTTTTTCAGTTTTCATTAGGATTAGCTTCTATAAAAGTGCAAGGCTCTAGCTCTTGGGCATTGAGATGTAATGCTTCTAGTGGGAATCTTCATCCTAGTGAGGCTTATCTTATAGCAAATGATATTGAGGATATACAATGTGGAGTTTATCATTATGCTCCTAGAAAGCATAATCTTGAGTTATTAGCTAAAGGAAATTTAGCTTTAAGCTTGCCAAAAGAAAGCTTCTTAATAGCTATAAGCTCTATAGTGTGGAGAGAGGCTTGGAAATATGGCGAGAGGTCTTGGAGATATACTCAGCTTGATTGTGGTCATGCTCAAAGGGCATTAGAAATATCTGCTTTTATGTTGGGGTGGGATATTAAAAAGCTTGATATTTGTGATGATGATATATCATCTTTGGTAGGACTTAATCAAAAAGAAAGATATATAGAACAAGAAAGTGAAAATCCTGATATGCTATTGCTAGTAAGTGCGAAAAGTAATAATGATATTATTGATATAGCAAAAATAAGACAAAGTTTTGCAAAAAATTATGAAGGTGTGGCTAATCAATTAAGTCCCTCATGGCATAAGTGGGAGGTTCTTGAAGAGATAGAAAATGCTACTAACTCAAAAATTACCCCGATAGAAAAGATAACTACCACAAATATAAAAAGAGATAAAACTAATGAATCAAAAAAAGTAGTCTTAACTCGCCGTTCTGCTCAAATGATGAATAAAGAAAAATCAAATTTTAGTTATGAGCAATTTGATATTATCATTAGTTCCGTATCTGCCTCTTTAGATTCTAAACCTTGTGCTGTTCATCTTGTTTTGTTTATTCATAATGTAGAAAAATTAGAATCGGGTCTTTATATACTAATAAGGAATAAAGAGCATAAACAAGAACTTAAAAGATTAATGAAAGATTCATTTTTATGGGAAAAAGAAGAGCTAGATACAGAAAATAAAAAAGACTTATATTTGCTAGAAAAAGGAAACTTTCAAAACATATCAAAAAAAATATCTTGCTCACAAGATATAGCAAGTGATTCAGCATTCTCCATAGGAATGCTCACACAATTTACAGAACAATTTGAAAAATATGGCTCTCATAGATATAAAGAGTTGTATTGGGAGTGTGGGGCTATAGGACAGCAATTATATTTAGAGGCTAATTCTTTAAATCTTTCTGCTACTGGGATAGGGTGCTTTTTAGATGATATCTTTCATCAATTATTAGAGCTTAAGACAAATCAATATCAGTCTTTGTATCATTTTACCATCGGTAGAGGTATTTTGGATACTAGACTAAGTGATATTGAGCCTTATAGAGGGAGATAGTTTATATTTTTTAATATTAAATGGATCTAGAGCAGTCTCCACAATAGCCATATATAAGTACATAGTGTGTCTTAATAATACATCTTCCTATCTCCGCCTGAGTATATCCATCTTCTAGCGCTAACAATATAATACAATTTCTCTCTTGTATATCTTTAATAGTAGAAAAATATTCTTTAAGAGTTTTATGTTTAAGTTCTTTAAATCCATAAT
>JAJVLF010000164.1 GCA_029255845.1 Campylobacterota bacterium
TGTAAAAGAGCAAGGCAAAACAGGGGAGTATATAGAAATATCTTTTAATATTGGCATATATCGTAATGCAGAATGTGATGATGCAAGTGGAATTAATGAGAAAATACCTTGCACAGAACTTACCGATATATTAAGTAATCCTGCTTATAGAGGACTATTTGATAATCAATCTGTAGATACTATATTTGGCTTGGATAAAGGTCAATTTGAAGTCCTTAAAATTAACTGGAGAAGAAATACTCAAAGCTCTTCTGCTGGAATAAATACATATTCAGAAAAACTAGATTATAAATATAATAGAGTATTCGCAATAAATTTTTCCAATAAAAATCAACTTACTTTTGATGCTCAAGGTGCCCAATTAAAAAAAGCTATCGATGATATAGCATCTATTACAGGTGTAAATAAATTCAATCTAATAGGTCATTCAATGGGTGGATTAGCAGCAAGAGCATATATTCAAAACGAAAGCACTAAAGACATACAATCTTTAATTACTGTAGATACACCTCATTTAGGGGGAATAGCTGCTGGAATATATGTTGCCCCAACAAAAAATGCAGCTGTAAATCTACATAAAGATAGCTTAGCATTAAAAAATCTTAATGAAAATACTGGTGGAAAATACAATGGAATAAAGGTTTGGCATTTAGGTTATAGTGATAATACAAAACTAAAAAATGGCAACCGTTTTTATAATGGTTCTGATGGAAATGTTAAAATATATAGTCAAATGGGATTAGATTCATTAAGTCCTCATAGGGTAATATTTTCTCCAGATACTGGGCATGGAGTTAAGGCATATGGTGAAGCATATACTTTTAAAGATGATTTGCCATTAAAATATGCTGATGATGTTTTTACTTCCGCAAATTATTTAGAATCTCCACTTGGTGGTGCACATGTAAAGGTGCTATCAGATGAAACATATATTCAATATGTATTAGATATTTTAAAATAAAAAATATTTCGCTCGTTACACCTCAGTAGAGAATATAACGAGTGAAATTTAAAAGTGACCAAAGAAGTGAAAAAGTAGTTTTTTGCTTTATTTTGATTGATGTTCTTTTTTCAGTGCATAGAATATAACTTTGTTTTTATCAAAAAATTATATATAATTCTTTGATATTTTAAAAGTAGGGTATAATTAAATTGAATTTTCCATCTAATGAAGAAATAATACAAATATGTGCAAATGGTGAAGATAGCACGATAGAATTTAAAGAAAAATTTACTAAAGATTTAGTTTCTGAGCTTATAGCATTTGCAAATACTAAAGGTGGTTTTGTTTTTATAGGGATTAATGATGATGGTGAAATTATAGGGATACCTCAAAATGAATTAAACGGCTTAAAAGAAAAAATTTCTAATATATCAAATGAAACTACTCCATCTTTAAGCCCTGAAATCAAACTATACACGATACAAAACAAAAGCATATTAGCCATATTAATAGAGCAAGGAGATGAAAAACCTTATTTTAATTCTAAGCAAGAATGCTATATAAGAAGAGGGGAAAGTAAAAGAAAAGCAAAACCTAATGAGCTTAGAAGATTGTTTAATGTGGGCATAATGATAACAGCAGATGAGAGGATTACTCGTGGGGATGTGGATGGTGATTTGAATGAAAGTAAGTTTAGAATCTTTTTTGAAAAACACATATCAAGAAATGATGAACAAAAAGATATGCCCATAAGTAAAATAATGGAAAATTGCAATTTATCTAAAGATGGGAAATTAAATATAAGTGGATTATTGCTTTTTGGTGCACAACCTCAAAACTACCTGCCTAGTGCCTTT
>JAJVLF010000165.1 GCA_029255845.1 Campylobacterota bacterium
ACAGTAAACTATTAGCAGATTTAGGTTATCAAGGAATAAAGAAAATATGTCCAAACTCTACAATTCCTAACAAGAGAAAAAAGAATACTTCTTTAACTAAGCAAGAGAAAAAATACAATAAAGAACATTCCTCAAAAAGAATAATAATTGAACAAATAAATGCAAAAATAAAGGTGTTTAAGATTACTAAATACCCATACAGGAATAGACGAAAAAGGTTTGGTTTAAGGATGAATCTTATTTGTGGGATTATTAACCTTGATAATAAAGCTTTGGATAGGAGTTTAGATGGAGTTGGGAGTGGTGGGTTTTAGGAGAAGTCTAGTGAAGAATGCTTTTTAAATTTTATGATACTTTTCTACAATAATTATGTAGATGAATTTGGAACTAAAAAAGTCAAAAAATTTATAACTGTAGAATATGTTCAAAATATAGGCTTAATAAATAAAGAGCCTGATGAAGATAAAGAAACTAAAGGGAAAGGCGGAAAGGGCAATGGAGCAGAAAAACCACCTATTGATATATTATCAATTATTGAAGAAAAAAATAAAGAAGAGGAAGAAGTTGGTAAGCTTATAGAAGAATTTAGAATAAAAGTTATTGAGTTTTATTCTTACATTAAGTTAGATAAAAAATTTATTGCATTAAAAGGAAAAATAGATAATGCTCATTTTTCACAAGGTGAAATATATGATGATTTTATAAAAATATATAAGCAAATTGTATTAATTAAGAGAAATGAATTAGGAGAATTTTTCATAAAAGAAAGTAAGGATTTGATTAATAGACTTTGTGATGATTTTATGAAATCACTAGATTGAATTATGAAACTAAAAAAAGGTGTCAAAAAAGTATCAGGTGATAATAATAACTAAATTAAGAATACTCTTCATTCTTTCATTAAAAAATAATTAAAGCTAAAAGCACCATTAAATATATTAATATTATAACTATCACGAACAAATAAAATTTGACAAAAGACACTAAATAAAGTATGATATTAGATACCTTTTAGTGGAAAATAATTATGCAACCAATTTTAGCAAACTATACAGCAAGTATCTCAGAACTTAAAAAGTCTCCCACTAAGATACTAAAAGAAGCAAACAATGAAACCGTAGCTATACTAAAAAATAATATCACAAGTGCTTATTTAGTTCCTAGTGAGCTTTATATAAAAATGATGGGCATAATAGATGACTATGAGCTATCTAAAACGGTTAAACAAAGATTAAATTATAATAAAGAAGATTTACTAGAAATTTCACTTGATGAGCTATAAATTAAATTTTATACCTATTTCTAAAAAAGAATGGGATAAATTAGGCTCTACAATAAAGATGCAATTTAAGAAGAAAATTAAAAAAAGATTAGAAAACCCACGAGTACCAAAAGATAAACTTAGTGGTTATTCAGATGTGTATAAAATTAAATTAAAAAATTTAGGCTACAGATTGGCTTATGAAGTAAAGGATGATAAATTGATTATTTTAGTTTTAGTGGTAGATAAAAGAGAGAATAATGATATTTATAATGCATTAAGTAGTCGAGTGGTATAATTTTGTATTATAAACTTCTCCTAATATTCTTAAAAAGAATATATCAGCCATAATGCACCATCTTGCACATAAAATAATAGTATTAAAATAAATATCATTCTTTGATTAAAAATACTATTTGACAATATTATCATAAAACGATAAAGTATAACCATAAATAAATTATCATTATAGGATAAATAAAAATGATAGCACCAATAGACTTCATAAAAGA
>JAJVLF010000166.1 GCA_029255845.1 Campylobacterota bacterium
AACGACAATTATGCAATAAAAGTTTAGTTTCATCACCTGACCCTATTTTTTGTAGATGTATATTGCTAGCTGTAAAAATAACTCCTCCATAACCAATCAACAGGAACTTAATAACCTCTAAAATACCATGCATTATATGATAGTAGCCTTCAGGCAAAGGCTTATTTGCTATAACCAAATCAGCTCTCTCCATAAGTATAGGCAAAGACCAAATGCTTTGTAGTATTAAAATGCTAACAGGAAGTAAATATAAAAGCCATACTTTTTTATTTGATTTTAAAATAATTAAAGAGATAATAATTAAAGCAGATATTACCCACTCCATAATATTTAATGCTTGAAATACTATTTTACCTATTCCTAAAGCTAGTGTCGTAGTTATATTAGGAGCTTGGAACTTTAATGGGGCTTCCATAAAAGAAATGCTAAAAATAGCACCTACCCATATAAAACTTAAGCTAATAATTAATACTTTTAAAAATACTTTATTGTTTTCTGACATTTCTGACATTTTTAAACCCCCAAATTTCTCATAAAATTAGTAGCCACCATTGAGCTCCTATCTTTAAATTCATTAGCTATTTTTTCATTAAATACTCTTGATACTACCTTGTGAAATATCTCTAACCATCTTGAAAATTTATCTCTACTCAATCCTTTAAGAGCCGTATGAGGCATAAAAGGATTTCCATTGTATTCTCTGCTATGCCCCATCATCGATAACCAAAAATTAGTTAATATTTCTAAGTGTTCTTGCCATTTTTCATTTTGCAAATTATCACCTAGTATATTTGTAAAAAAATATCCTATTTCTTCATCTCTTATGACTTTTGCATAAAACATTTTAACCATTTTACTAACATTTTCTCTATTTATTTCATCTTGAACTATCATTTTATCTCCTATATATATTATACTATTCTTTAAGTATTTCTTACTAGCTTTTACAACACTCTAAGTTCGTGTGTATCCCCTTATATTCACACAACAAACATAATTTGCGATAAAAATATAATAATGATAACAAACACAAATGGCAATATGTGAGATTTAAACACTAATGGATTAATACCAAAAAAACTCTGTAATATTCCACGAATACCAAGCCAAGCACCCAAAAAAGCTTTTATGCTAAGTAGTATCTGAAAATTAGAAAAAGAATATCCCTCTACACTTCCAAAATTGATATATATTAAATACCCACCAGAACAAACAGCTATAAGCAAAGAAATAGGGACTACCTTTCTTACATATTTCATAAAATATTCTCGAATGATTTTATATTTATCTTCGCCAATATCTTTTTTCATTTTTATTAAAAATAAATTATCCGTTATCAAAAAACCCGCATATATAAAGACCGCAAAGATATGAATTAAATGTATGCTAATATATAGCATTTACTTCATAAGCC
Source organism: Campylobacterota bacterium (assembly GCA_029255845.1). GTDB lineage: Bacteria > Campylobacterota > Campylobacteria > Campylobacterales > JAJVLF01 > JAJVLF01. The sequence continues at coordinate 1,415 of JAJVLF010000166.1, forward strand.
CACACGAAGTCATATAATCATCAATACTTTTAGAAATATTTTCAATAAGACTTAATTCTTCTTTATGAGTATTATTCATAAAGTCCATATCAACTAATGGCAAATCTTTTTCTTTTAATAGCATATTTTTCTCCTTCAATAAATAGTAAAATTATACTATCAAACTTTTATAAAATAAACCTTAAAATAAATATCAAAACTTTTAAATGCCAACTTCTAAAAAAATGAACAGGCAATGATATATTTCCAGCTTATAGAATTAAAATATTAAAATATAGAGTATTATTTCAAAATTTAGGGTCAGGTAACAACCCACCACTTATTATTTAGTTTACATTGTATGTAGTGGGAA
>JAJVLF010000167.1 GCA_029255845.1 Campylobacterota bacterium
ATAAACACTTACTAATAATAAAAATCCACTTATCCAAGTCCAATAAGCCTCCCATTTAAACCAGTGCAAAGGTTCTGGTAATTTATTTGGATAGGTTTTGTATTTTTCAAGATAGTAAAAGCCCCCACCATGAACTGCCCATAAATTCCCAGAAAGATTATCTTGATTTTTTGGTAATGCTCTTTCTAAGTTATTTTCTAGCCAATTAAAATAAAAAGATGCCCCAATCCAAGCAATGCCTGTGATTAAGTGAGTGAATTTTAATGCTAAATTTAGCCAATCTTGTAAATAGCTTTCCATAATTATATATCCTTTACTAACATAATTTTTTGCTCATCTTTAAAACAATATTCAACACAAGAATTTTCTTGTCTATCTATCACAATAAACTCTGTATTATTTTCTAGGCTAATTAGTGGATGATGCCAAATGCCTCTTTTGTAATTAATGCCCTGATGACCATCTGTGATAAATGCCTCTATTTTATTTTTATTAATATTTTGTCCATTATTTTCGCAAACTACTATTATAAAAGGGGTATTATTTCTTGGTATAAAAGCTTGAGAATGCAAAGGGTGATTTTCTAACATAGCGATATTTAAGGGGAATTGTCTTTTTTTTGCTTCAAATATATGCAAAGAAGCTATGCCATTATTTTCACTCAAATCAAAATTCACTAAATCGCAGTGCTTTTTTGCATATCCTGAATTTATTTCTATTGTTTTATTTTTAGGGTTTTTTGTGCTAAAAACATCGCCATATTTAGTAAAGTTTTTTATATTTAGTAGCTTAGCTTTTAAGATAATTTCTTTCATTTCACAAATCTGCCTATAAGTTTAAGCCTTGCTATACCACCATCAGGAAACATATTTACTCTAATATGAGTAATTTTTTTATTATGCATAAGCTCTTTATTTTTAAAAGAATGCAAAGTATTCATTTTTAACTTTTTCTTATCCATCAAATGATCCCAGAACATACTTTGAGAAACCACAGCTTCATCTGTTGTTTTTTCTATATAAGAACTACAAATACTAAGAGAATCAGGAAAATTTCCTTTAAAAAAACTTGTATCAACGATGATATTATCAATTAAAGCAGGTCTTGCTAACTCTATCAAACCCCAATCATTTCCAGGCTCTCTTCTTCTTTTTGTTTCCCATCCATCCATCATTCCTAATGGTTTATGTTCAAACATAATATTTTTTAAAGCCCCAAAATGCTCATCACTAGCTTTTATAACTCTTGCCCCTGTATTTATGGATAAAACATTTATATCTGTTTTTTCATACAATAAATCATCAAAAGATATTTGCCCATAAGCTCTAAACCTAGCTATGCCACCATCTGGCAATATTGATATTTTTAAATGTGTCACTTCTTGCATATTTTTAGCATTAAAAATATTGTGTGAATCTTTCTCTAAAGTTTGGACATCGCTTAAGTCTATCCATTTAATATCTTCATCTCTTTTTATTATTTCATCATCTTTTATATCTTTTAAATTTGCCCCCATTACATAAACAGCTGGTGCAAAATTTCCTGTAAAATGGCTTGTATCTACATCAAAACCTGAAATAATTGATTTTGCCCCTAGTTTTAAAATACAATAATCATTTTTGCCATCTCTTCTTCTTTTGCTTTCCCATCCATCCATCCATTTGCCATTGTCATCATATTTGTCTTCTATAAATACAGGATTAGAATCTTGCAACATTCTTGAAATAGGTGCAAAAAAATCATCACTAACAAAAATAGACTTTGTGCCTATATTTTCACTTGCTACATTGATTAAATGATTAAAATTATTTTCCATAAATACCCTTTATTCTTATTTTTGCTATTTTATCTATTTGCTTTAATGCTTCATTCTTTTCATCATTTTCATCATTTTCTAATCTAGTTATGAAATTTTCTAAAATTTCTTCTTTATTTTTATCCTTAACTGCAATAATAAAAGGAAAATTAAATTTCTCAAAATACTCTTTATTTAATTTTGCAAAAACTTCTAACTCCTCATCACTACAAGAACTAAGCCCTGCTTTACTCTGTTCATTTTTAGAAAAATCACTTAAATTTTTTTGTTTATTTTTTTTAAGAGCTAGCATTGGATGGGCTTTTATTAGAGTATCTTTTAAGCTTTGAACTGAAGCTTTAACTTCATTTGCTAAAAGAATACAAAAATTATCTAAATCATCATATTTATCATCATTTTTAGTTTCATCATAGGCTCTTTCACACACCCAAGGAGAATGCTCATAAGTATCTTTAAAAGTTTTTAAAAATAAATTTTTATTTTTATTTGCGAGAGTATAAGGTTTATCCATCATTATTGCCCCCAAAATTATTAATCCAATGTGTTGCTATATCCCCTCTAGTAGCAAAGTAAACATTACTTTTTTTACTCACATATTCTAAAAATCTTCTCATAGCCATAATCCTACCAGGGCGACCAAGTATGCGACCATGCATTCCTATAGACATCATCTTAGGAGTATCGCCTTCTAAGTACAAGGCATCAAAGCTATCTTTTAAATAATTAAAAAACTGCTCTCCACTATTAAAGCCTTGCATAGAACTAAATTTCATATCATTTACATCCAGAGTATAAGGAATAATTAAATGTTTTTTATTCTCATTTTGATTCACAAAATCATCTATAAAATATGGTAAATCATCATCATAAGCATCACTATCATATAAAAAATTCCCACTTTTTAAAACTAGCTCCCTTGTATTAGGGGAATTTCTTCCTGTATACCAACCTTTGACTTTTTGTCCTGTTAGTTTATGTATAATTTCTATAGCTTTTTGCATATGCTCATATTCTATATCTTTATTTATATATTGATAATCTATCCATCTATAACCATGAGCACAAATATCATAATTTTCCTTAGCTATAAAATCACTAAATGCTATATTTCGCTCTAATGCCATAGCAACTGCAAAAATAGTGATAGGAATATTAAATTCTTTAAAAAGCCTTATCACTCGCCACACCCCCACACGAGAACCATATTCATACATAGATTCCATACTAGGGTGACGAACCCCAACATAAGGCTTTGCTCCGATTATCTCACTAAGAAAACTCTCACTTGCTTTATCTTTATGTAAGATACAGTTTTCAGCACCTTCTTCATAGTTTAGCACAAATTGTAAAGCTATTTTTGCATTATTTGGCCATTTTGCATTAGGTGGGTATTGCCCATAACCTAGCATATTTCTAGGGTAATTACTATCTGTCATGTTAAGGGAGCCTCTCTAAGCCTCTACAAAAATATGGCTAAGTGGGGTAGTTTTTTTAAGCTTTTTTGAAAAATCTAAATGGCTAACACAAGCATTAAGATGATTAAGCATCAAAGATTTTGCTAAAGCCCTATCTTTATTTTCTATAGCTTTTATGATTTCATAGTGATCTTGGTGTGAACAAAATGACTTATGAGAGTTATTTTTATCCTCATAAATACTAGCTATCAAAATACTAAGAGGTATTAAAGGTTTTAAACTTGAAACTAGATAAGGATTAGAAGAAAGAGAGCTTAAATGAAGATGAAAATCACAAGAAGCCTTAGTATGGTTAGCATCTTGATTAGAATCTGCAAATTTTTCCTCAGACAAAATTTGATCATACATAGACTTTAATATTTCAGAAGAAGAATTTTGCTCTATCTTATCTATAATCAAATCCAAAGTAGCAATTTCAATAACCTCTCTAGCAAAATAAATATTATTAGCATCTTCCTTGCTAGGAGTAGCCACTCTAACCCCTCTATTTTTAGAATAAACCAAAACCCCAATAGAAACTAAATAATCAAAACCTTTTCGTATAATGCTCCTAGAAAAGCCTAATTCAGCCTGTATATGACTCTCGTAAATCTTCAAACCAGGCTTAATTTTTTTAGTAAGAATGCTATTATAAATAATCTCACTAACTTGAATGCTTAAATCTATTGTACGTATTTCTTTTTTCATAAGGCTATTTTATTATTTTTTACAATAATTGTCAACAATTTTTATTGTGAATTTTTAAAAGTTAGGTAAGAATCCACTACCCAAGAAAGAAATATATTACCTCGTATGAGATTTCAAAAAATCCCACATAGTCTTACTTATAGCAGACCATGATACAGAATGTCCCTCATCTTTAATAAGGTAAAGTTCTATATCAGATATTCCATTTTTATATGTTTTTTTGGTAGTATAATATTGCTCAACTTCTACATCTTCTTTAGTTGCATCATTAAGAGTGCCTTTGTTTTCTGTGGTGTGCCATACATCTACACTCTCTTCCATTCCATAGGTTCTATCGTCATTTAAGCCACGAAAAGCTATAAGTGGAGTAGAAAGACTATCATTAATAAAATCAACTCCATCAACTAATTTACCCTCTTTCATAAGATTAAATCTACTAGAAACAGCTCCTGCTCCTGCTACTATCTTAGCTCTTTCACCAGCTAATTTAAAGCTAAATATAGCACCACTAGAGTGTCCAGAGACATATATTTTTTTGTTACTTAGCTTAGGGTAGGTGGATAGAAAATGATCTACTAGTGCATCAAAATATGCTACTTCTGTATCTGAATGCCCCCAACTACCATTCTTTCTGCCTTCACCGTAATCACGAATAGTAGATAGAGGATAAACAATCATCATATTCTCAGTTCTTGCTAATTCATTAAAAATATGTTGCTTATTTGGTAAAAGCCCATCTTTTAAACTATCAAGATTTCCAACATTTGTATTTATTATTAGTGAGCCATGAAAGAAAAACATCAAAGATGCATCATCACTTAAATTGTTAGGTTTATAAAATCTATACTCTCTAGTCGCTCCATTAAGGTCTAGAGTTGCTAGACTCAGTTCGCCATTTTTATTTGGATCTTCTAATAAATCTGTATTTATTTTACAACGTCTATTATTTATTTGTATCCAAAGACCCTGCCCTTTTTTTATAGAAGTTAAATCCCCAGGATATGCAAGCCAAGCAGATGCTCCTCCCTTATTATATACATATATTTTATTAACACAAGAAGTTTTAATCTTAGTCATGTCATCAATTTTACTATCAGAGCCTATTAAATGCCAACCTTCTCCTAGAGACCAAGTCTGAGAAAAAAGCAATGAAGAAAAAAGCAATTGTAAAAAGACAAAAGCTATTAATTTTTTACATATGAAGAACATTTTTTAACCTTATTTATTGATATATGAAGTGGATTTTTGAATATTACTTTTTATTTTTTATTTGTTTTATTTGCTCAGGGGTTGGTTGAGGTGATGTAGTAGTTGGTGTGGTAGGGCTATATAAATCAATACTACAATCTTTGTTTGCATACATCCAAAAACCAACTCCCTTATCTATCGATTGTATCTCACCTTTAGAGTAAGAGATCCAAGCATTATTTTTATACACAAAAACAGACTGAACACATTCATTATCAAAAGGAGTTAAGTTACTAATTTTTACAACAGCACCAACAAGGTTCCAGTCTTTTGTAACATTCAACACTTGTGCATTTAAAAACAATACACTAAATACTAATAATATATTCATAAATTTCATAATATAAACCCCATAATATTTTTTAAATTTTAATTAGGTTGATTATAGCATATTGTAATAAAAAATAGGTGTCAATGGTTTTCTTTGCTTAATTTCAGTCTTACTTAATTTTAAATGGTTTTTACATTGGGAGTAGAATAATATAACTTTTTTGCTGGAGAGTATTAAGACTGGGAGAATATAAATATTGGTCGCACCCTATAGATAAAATTAATAGAGATGTTGATT
>JAJVLF010000168.1 GCA_029255845.1 Campylobacterota bacterium
AAAATGCTACTAAAAGTAACTTTTTTCGACAGGCTACGCTTGACCCTTAAATTTTAAAATTACCATCTCGGGAGAAATGGAACCAGTCAGGAGGTATTTCATCATATTTTTAGTAAATAGTAAATCTCTGGCACTTATTTTTATATAGAAGCTGTAATCATACCTTTTAATTTTAAAGAACCGTAATAATCTGCTATAAACATAGGAAAGGCACTAAGAACAAAAACTTCGTTAAATAGGTTTGTGTCTTCAAATTGCTTTTGTGCAATATCTATTTGTAGAATTTCTTGTATAGGAAATTTATATTGATTATTAACAATAAAATTTGCTTTTTTACAATTTGATTTGATTATACTAGACCAATTTTTTTTGGTTAATTTTTTTAAATTTTGATAATCTTTGTTTCCACTACTAGATACAATATTTTTATAATTTGGATCACTATATGCCTTAAGGTTTTTAAAGTCCGTATCTTGGTTAAGATGCTTAATTGCTTCTACCATAGGATAACTAATATATAGTTTTCCATATTCTGTTTCATCTTTAAATTTGGCAAGCATATCAAATAGTTTGTTGATGTCAGCACTGCTTGCATGTATGTCATAATCAAAAAATAAGTAAATTTCTGATACATCATCTGAATCAATATTTTTCAAATATTCGTTCTTATCAGCTACTTTTTCTTTTAATAGAGTCAAAAGCCTTAAGTCTTCATCTTTTTTTATTTTATTAAATAAACTATATATTTCTCCGCAATGAAAGCCATATAAGATGGTTTCTTTTTTAGTTAAAAAATGCTGTTTAAGATTATCAAAAATTTCTTTTTCAGTTTTTTCACCTTCAAAAACCATAAGAATATGATTAGGCAAATGCACCTGCTTTATACATTTTTTCAATATTGTGAGCTTCTCTCAATTCTTTATCTGTACTATCAGATAGAGATTTTATTTTATTTGGGTACATTAAAAAATAGCAATCAGGTCTTAAAAGGTCATTACTTAAAAGAGATGTATTGTGGGTGGTTAAAATAATTTGTGTATTGGTAATTTCTTTCAACTTACTAATGATAAGCTTAGATAACCTAAAATGATAAAATGCATCAAATTCATCAATGAAAACAAACTTTAAGTCTTTATTGTTTTTTAATTCTTGAAACCATACATAGAATAAAGCCAAAGATGTTGTACCTGAAGAAGCTATTTTAAAAAAATCTATTTCTTTATTTTTAAAGCTAAAGCATATTTCTGCTTTAGCGTCAGTTTTCTTTTCTTTTAAATTGCAACTTATTCCTGCTTCATTCAAAAAGTCGTTAAATTCTTTTAGAAGATTGTTTTTTATAATATAATCATATATGCCAAAAGGATGTTCTGTAAAACCTATATAATTATTTTCTCCTAGAGAACGAAAATATAACATATTACTTACAAAATTCATAAATTCTTTAAAAATTTTATTATTTTGATCTTTTTTTTCCAATACAGTACTATTATCGATATATCTTATAATAGAAAGTTCTGGGCTATCCTCCATATCTTTACTTAATGTTTCTACACCTTTTGCATTTGAAGTAAAGAAGAAACTTTCAGTTTTATCTATATGTGCAAATTCTTTATCATTAATCGTTAATTTTTCACTTTCTACTTGCCTGAGATTTTTTTTATTGTATTCATATTTAACTTTGTTGTCCTTAAACTTAAATTCAAACTTAAAAGTGGTTAGATTTGAATTACTATTAGCATTTTGGTAGTTTTCATAA
>JAJVLF010000169.1 GCA_029255845.1 Campylobacterota bacterium
TTATTTGATCATAATCACTTCCATTAACACTACCATTAGGATCAAGAAAACCATCATTATCTAAAAAATTTTGCATTAAAGAACGAGCATTTGAATTTGATAAAGCTAAGACATGACCTTCTTCATGAAAAAAGAAATGCATACTATTTTTTAATGTTTTTTGTGCATTTAATGCCCAGTATTTAGTGGTTTGATAATCTAGCCCACCTGTGAAAATAATAGTAGGAATATCTGTAGTTAAAGCTGTTATTTCTTTATCGCCTACTGGAACTTTTGTAAAATGCGGTCTTAGTTTATCTATTGATGATGTGTCTAAAGGAGCACCTCCTTGAAAACTTTGCAATGACTTCACAGTCTTTTCACCAAAGCTAAAATTAAAAGATGGCTGTTTACTCATAAAATAAGCCTCTTCATACATAATTACACCAAGAGCCATTATGCTAGATGATTTACGATATTCAAATTTAGAATCTATAGACCTATTTGGATTAGATAGCTCTTCTTTTATTTCATCTAATGCCTTTTTTGTTTGGGCAACACCATCATTAGTATATGCGAATTTAGAAATCTCTTTTAAATGTTTGTAGCTAGATGCATTTATTTTTATAGCTATTTCTTCTAATCTATCTCTAAGTTTAGCTGTTGGATACTCTTTATCATATCTCAAAGCTAAATCATTAAGCTTATCTAATATAGACTCTTTTGCTTGTGAAATTCCATTAGCTTCTATTGTAAAAAAGCCATCTAATATCATAGAAGATACTTTATTAGGGTAATCTCTAGCTATAGTTGTAGCTAGTCTGGTTCCATAAGATTCTCCAAATAAAACAACTTTGCTTATTTTTTCTTTTTCTAAAATTTTATTAAAATCATAAGCAATATTGGCACTTGTATAATCCCCTAATTTGATACCTTTATTTTTAAAATCTTTTACACATGTCTCAAATAATTCTACATCTAGCCCATATTTTCCAAATAAATCATCACATCTAGGGTATGGTTCAGAAAATCCTGTCCCTCTATAATCCATAACAATAATATCTCTTTCTCTTAAAAAAGGAGGTAAACTAGAAACCCTCTCACCCATATGAAAAGTATTAGATGGACCAGGTCCACCAACAAAAAGAGCAACAGGTTCTTTTTTAGAGCTTTTATCCGTTGATGGGACAATAGAATAATAAACTTTAATCATTCTATTATCTGATGCATCATTAGGAGATGCCTTTACTTCTATAGAAGTACACTTTCCATTTAGCTTTTGGACTTCTGAGCTAAAACATTTATTGCTATCATCACCATTATTTGTATCACCACCACCACAAGAAGCAATAGATACCGATACTAAAAAACCAAATAATAAATAAAACATTTTTGTTTTCATTTTTACACCTTACATTTAATTAAATTCTTAAAATACTTTTTATTATATTAGCTACATCTTAAAGGAGCCCCTATTAATTCAAAATAAATAGCTAATATTACATTTTACCCTTATAGGGAACCTATCTTTTAGGATAAAAGATTATAATATAATAAAACAAAAAGGTGAGTCTAAATATGCTAGATGATGATAAAGCAAAATATATATTTGACCCAAATAATCCTAATCAATGTAAATCATATAATCTATTATTAAAATTAGCTAAGAAAAAATCTAAGACTTTTCTTTCTTCTGATGTAGTGCAGTATTTTTTCCAAGATGATGTTTTTGGAGAAGATTTTAAAAATGATATATGGGATATACCTGATTATTATGATAACTTATCTGTTATCGATAAAATTGCACTATATAAAAAAATATTGTCTGAAGATGACTTTAAAGAGTATATAGAGAAATTTGATTTTAGTAAGTTAAATATTAATAAAATTAATAAATATTCTTTTTTTGATATATTTATGGATATAAATATGGATATAAATATATCAAATGCTTTTATGTATACGAATAAAGAGTTACTACCTTCATATATACAAAAAAAATGCCTCCATTTTGATACAAATGTAAATGTATATCGAAACATAGCGAGAATTATATCATAATATCAAATAATTATTTTAACATATTAAAACTAAATACAACAAAAGCATCCATATTCGTTACTCTAGAAAGCAATATGGAAACATTTTTTGCACAAGAAAATAGAAATGAAAAAATAATACCATTATTTATTAAAAAAATAGAAGACTTAGATCGTCTACTAGATACTACAGAAAGGGATATAAAGCAAAAGACACAAATTAAACAAGATAATATTTCTACATTAGACAAGCTAAATATAAAAAATTTTTTTAGCATTGAAAATATCACAATAGATAATCTAAAAAATGAAAAAGAAGTCTATATTGTAGGGGAAAATGGAGATGGAAAAAGTCTTTTTCTTCAAGCTTTAACTATTGCATTAGTAGGGGCTAATAAGGGAGAGGTAATTGATTTTTTAGAAAATCAAAAAGAATATAAATTATTAGCTACCAATAGCGATGGTATAAAATATACAGAAAAATCAAAAAATAATTATAATAATATTCTAGCTTATGGTTCATCAAGAAATAATTATTGTAGCATTAAAGAAGATGAGCAAGGATATATGACACTTTTTAAAGCTAATTATGACTTAAATAATCCCATTAAGTGGTTGCAATATTTGGATTATAAAGAAAAGTCTAATGAAACAAATATTATAAGCTCACATCAAGCAAAAGAGCTTATCATAGAGTTACTAAATCGTGATATTACAATAGATATAACTAGCGATGAGGTTGTGTTTACTGAAAAAAAATCCAAAGTTTCTTTTAATCAGCTTTCTGCTGGATATAAGAATATTATTGTGATTATTTGTGATTTAATAAAAAGGTTTTCAGAAGGACAAACAGTAAGTGATATTTCTCAATTTCAAGGTATTGTTTTAATAGATGAGGTAGAGTTGCACTTGCATCCAAAATGGCAATATACATTTATAAAAAAAATAAGAGAGAAGTTTCCATTAATTCAGTTTATAGTAACAACCCATAGCTCAACCGTAATACTTGGTGCTAGTCAGGCGTCTAGTTTTTACCGAATATATAAAAAAGATGGACTTATTCAAATAAGCAAAAAAATAGATAGTGCGACAGATTTCATAAATGATATACAAACAGATATTTTTAATTTTGACATTAACGAAGAAAGAATAAAAAATCCTGATATTAAAAGGCAAAAAAAAGCAAAAAAAGCTCTTTTAGCTTTGATTAAACAAGATTATTCATAATGAAA
>JAJVLF010000017.1 GCA_029255845.1 Campylobacterota bacterium
TAGAAACTTATCATTACATGAAGCTATAATTGTAATATCAAATAAATTGTTCCATTAATATTTATTTCACTAGATATATCTTAAACAAGACATAGACAGTGAAGTATGCTCACCACCTTAGGAGAGATGGTGTGAGTGGAAACTTATAACTTTTAAAAGAAACACATGAATATACTAATAACAGGTTTTGCCATTTTAATTATAGATGCCCTATTAAGCTATTTGTTATCTTATAAAGTAAGTGACTCCATTAATCTATTTATAGCCATGACAACATTTTTAAGTATTTTCTTTGCTGTATATCAACTACAAAATAACCATAAATGGAATTTAAAACATACTGCAATGACAGAGGCAACAATGGCAGAGAAAAATATACAGAAGCTATTAAGTTTCTAAATGATAGTATTCAATACAGAGAAGCCGTATCGTCTTATTCCCTCAAAGAAATACATAAGTATCTTTGCGATGAAGAAGACCACACTAAAAATCCTCCCATAACAGATAAAGGAAAAGATATTAAACATCATATTTTTACTATATTAAATTATTTTGAATATATTGCTGTTGGGGTTAACAATAATGTATATGATGAAAAAACTATAAAAGACTTATTGATTGGCAGTATGACAAAAGCAGATTTACTATTTGGCGAATATATGGAACATCTAAGAGAGAAACATGTTAAAGATAAATTATTATTTACTAACTTTCAATCATTAGTAAAGAAATGGAAGAGTAATGAATAATATGTTATTCATCTCCCCAATCATAGTTAGTAAGCATTAAAATCCTTTGAGTAGTATATACTAAAACTAGTTTTAGTATATACTACTAAACTTAAAATAAATAAAATTATACAAATAAAACTAAAGATTCTTACTGGCTACACCTTCTCCTGAAGTGTAGGCTAGACATAATAATATTCAACAGACAATAAACTAATACGACAAAACATAACTCCATCACTAAAACCTACATACTCCAGACTACAAGCCTTAGCTTGTAGTCTGTCTTTTAACTATTAAATCCTTATCCGATCTCTGCTTATGAGCAAGCTTAAAAGTATGTCTTAAAGCTGTCTAGAAAATCGGACATTAGAGGGCTGAGCGAGTTTGAAATTTTTAGGCTTTAAGACATAATTAAGGTTGCCCTTAAGGGGTCAGGAAGTGAAAGAGTGGTTTTTTACTTCGTTTTCTAGCAATATTTAAGAAATCTTGCATAAAAAATGATGATATAAATACGAATAAAAATCTTAAGTTTATAAATATATTTTAAAATTATATAATTTCACTCGTAGTATAATTCCAAAGTGAGTTTATAGTTTTAATCAGTAAAGATATACAGATTAATATACGATAATTTTAATCTGTATTATATTTATAATATAATTAATTATCCACCTATACCAGGCAACTTAGAGGTATCTTTAAAACTATCCACACTAATCATCTTAATATCATTATCTAGCATAATAATAATATGTTTTTTATCTTCACTAAATAGTATTTTCTTATAATTTTTATTTTCTTCTTTAAAGTATTTTATATCTTTCAAATTCCCCACATCGCTTATATCAATTTTTGAAATCCCATTAAGACCTCGTGAAAGATAAACATAATTTCCATCAAATAGGAAATTTTCTACTCTAGGCATAGATAAAGAGCTTACCTCATTTAAAGTAAAATCATATACAGATATATTATTATCACTTGCTAAAAATAAATGTTTGTTGTTTGAAGATATTAAATTTATTTTTTCAGGGACGGTTTTTTCTATTTCTTCTTTTATATTTTTCACATCTCTTAAATCATATTTAGTTAGCTTATTTAGGTTAGCTATGGTGTATAAATCTACATCGTCTACCAAATAAGAGCTATTTATTGGTTTTTCTATTTTGTTAAATTTAATATAACTATCTGCCTCTTTAGTTAATGGCTCAATATCTATTAGCTCTGTTTCTATATCAGAGTTTGCTAGCATTATAGTATTATCAGAAAAAACCTCAAAGCTAGTTGCTTCATGTTCTAATTCTACACTATTAATGAATCTTAAGTCATCACCGTCATCTATTTTAAATATATGTATCTTTTTATTTTCATCTAGGATATATATATTATCTAATACTTTTTTAATAGATACAAAATCCGTCCTTGCTATAAAAGGCTTTACTGAACCTTGTTTTACAAGCTTACCATTATTGTGAATATAATATATTTTATCTTTTGAAATAAGATATATTATATTATTATATGAAACCATATCTTGTAAATTATCATTTATTTTTAATATATTATTTTTCTCATCATCAACCAATTTAAAATCACAAGCTACAAAAATTAAAATAAAAGATAAATAGAAAAATATTTTTTTCATAAATTACTTACTCAAATGCTCTTTAACTATCTTATTCACAGCCACAGGATTAGCACTACCCTTGCTAAGCTTCATTACTTGCCCCACAAAAAAGCCCAATAATTTATCTTTACCATTTTTATATTGCTCCACTTTATCCCCATTAGCACCTATAACTTCTTGAACAAAAGTCTGGATAGCACCATCATCATTTACTTGTCTTAGAGATAGCTTATCTATAATGCCCTCTACCCCAATATCATTATTTTCTATCATATAATCTAATGTCTTCTTCGCTCCTAAGCCACTTATCACATTATCTTTTATATTTGAAATAAGCGAACTAAGCGCATTGGGAGTAATAAAAGTATTTTCGATATTATCATCGCCCTTTAATCGCCCTAAAAGCTCCACAGACAGCCATACCACAGAAAGCTTAGGGTCGCTTTTTTGCTCCATCAAAGCATCAAAATACTTAGAAAGCTCATAATTACCAGTTAAAACATCAGCATCATATTCTTTAAGCTTGTAAGTCTCTATATATCTTTTTTTCTTATCTTCTGCTAGCTCTGGAATTTCCTTTCCTTTTTCAAATAAATCATCGTGAATTATCACAGGAGGCAAATCAGGGTCAGGAAAATACCTATAATCAGCAGCTTCCTCTTTCCCTCTCATACTTCTAGTAGAGTCTTTATTCACATCATAAAGCCTCGTTTCTTGTCTAACTTCCTCATCATAATTACCATCTTCCCAAGCATCTCTTTGTCTATGGACTTCGTAATTAATAGCTTTTGCGATATTTTTAAAAGAATTTAGATTTTTAATTTCCACTCTAGTATAGAGCTTCTCATCGCCCATAGGTCGAATAGACACATTAGCATCACATCTAAAAGAGCCTTCTTGCATATTAGCATTAGAAATACCCAAATACCTAACGATAGAATGAAGCTTTTTCAAATAAGCCACAGCCTCATCACTATTTCTCATCTCAGGCTCTGAAACAACCTCTAAAAGAGGAGTCCCCGCTCTATTCAAATCCACTTTAGAATAGCTAGTTTCGTGGATATTTTTACCAGCATCAGTCTCTAAATGAGCTCTGGTAACATTTATTCTTTTATTTTTATTATCTACCTCAATATCCAAAAACCCACCCTCAACAACAGGAGTCTCAAATTGAGAAATCTGATACCCATTAGGCAAATCAGGATAAAAATAATTCTTCCTCTCAAAAGTAGAATGCCTATTAATTTGAGAACTAATAGCCTTCCCTAAAGACACAGCCTTTTGCACAGCAAGCCTATTAAGCACAGGCAAAGACCCTGGCAAAGCCAAACAAGTAGGACAAGTATTAGCATTTTCATCTCCTGCAAACTCCGTAGAACAACCACAAAATAACTTTGTTTTAGTATTTAACTGTATATGAACCTCTAAACCAATAACCGTTTCAAACATCGAGCAAAACCCACCTTTTCCGTTTATTTTATCAATTTTTTATTAATCTTGGATGGGTCGGGTTGGTTATTTAGTAAAATTAAACCTATGTTAATAGAAGTTCCCTATAGTCTTATTTGAATTAATTCAGAAATAAAAACATATTTTTATACAGTTTTTATTACTATAATAAGAGTTAATAGATAAAATAAGAAATAAACAAATAGGGTTAAATAAAATGAGCTTAAAAAAGCTTCCAATAGGCATACAGACATTTAAAAGTATAATAGAAGAAAATTATCTATATATAGATAAAACTAAAATAGCTTTAAATCTTATAGAAAATCATAAATATGTATTTCTTTCTCGTCCTAGAAGATTTGGTAAAAGCTTGTTTCTTGATACTCTCTCTCAGATATTCAAAGGTAGCAAAGAGTTATTTAAAGGCTTAGACATTTATGATAAATGGGATTTTAATGTTAAGTATCCTGTGATTAAGATAGATTTCTTTGGGGATTTACGAAGTGGAAAGAGTTTAGAAAAAACTATTTTATCAGTCTTAAGAAGTAATCAAAATAATTTAAATGTAGAATGTAATGATACTACCCATTTTGGGTCTTGCTTTAAAGAATTAATAGAAAATACTTCTAAAAAATATAATCAAAAAGTAGTAGTTTTAATAGATGAATATGATAAAGCTATACTAGATAACTTAGACCAAATGGAAGTAGCAAAAGAAAATAGAGAAATAATAAAAGGATTATATTCAGTTTTAAAAGGATGTGATGAACATTTAAAATTCGTTTTTCTTACAGGAGTATCAAAATTTAGTAAAGCTAGTATATTTAGTGGATTAAATATGCTTGAAGACATTAGCTTAAACCCAAAATATGGGAATATATGTGGATATACTCAACAAGATATAGAAACTACATTTCTACCTTACTTAAAAGATGTAGATTTAGAGAAAGTCCGAGAGTGGTATAATGGATATAACTTTTTAAAAGATGATGTGTATAATCCTTTTGATATTTTATTGTTTATTAAGAATGAATTTATATATACAAATTATTGGTTTGAAACAGGAACTCCTAGTTTTCTAATAAAACTAATCAAAGAAAATGATTACTTTATACCAAATTTATCTAATATGACTATAGGAGAAAAACTATTAAATAGTTTTGATATAGATAACTTAGATTTAGAAGTGATACTCTATCAAGCTGGATACTTAACAATAGATAAAAAAATTATAGATGAAGAAAATGATATAATAGAATATAAACTAAAACTACCAAATAAAGAAGTAAAAAACTCTTTAAGTGAATACATAATATTAACTATGTATAAAAACACTAATCCAAATAATTTTATAAGAAGTCTAAGAGCTTCATTAAAGAAGTCAAACCTTGAAGACTTTAAAAATACTCTAGTATCCATATTTGCTTCAATCCCTTACACAAATTTCACAAATAACAATATCCAAATATACGAAGGATTTTATGCAAGTATAATTTATGTATATTTACAAAGCTTAGGAATTGAGATAATAGGAGAAGACATAACCAACAAAGGAAGAATAGATTTATCTGTATTTATTGAAAATAAGTTATACATAATAGAGTTTAAAATGGATACCAATAAAGATAATGCACTAAAACAAGTAAAAGATAAAAATTATGCACAAAAATATCTTAATCAAAATAAAGATATATATTTAGTAGGTATTAATTTTAATGAGCAAGATAAAAATATATCTAGTTTTGAGTGGGAAAAACTTTAGACATTGTAATATATTTAGATTAGTTGAATAATATTAAAATTGGTTGAGGGTCATATATTTACTATTATCATTGATGTGGTCTTCCTTTTTAGGGGATGTTATAGTATAAAACCTCAAAACTTATTTTTATTTAAAACAGATAATTCTTTTAGTTTTTTTATCCCATATGCCCATATTATAAATGCTGAGAGTATTACACTTAAAGCAATACTAAGCCATATATAAATTATATTTTGTGTGTATATTATGACTACTTCTAATAATGCTATAGGGAAAATAATTTGTCTTATTATACTTAGATAAAAAATAAATTTTGTTTTTTGTATGGCTTGAAGCAATGAGATATAAATAAAAATAACCCCAAAAGCAAAAATTAAAAAAGCTTCTATTCGCAAAAAGATAATGCCCTCTTTTAATACCTCGCTATCATCAGTAAAAAAAGAAATAAGATACTCAGGGAAAAACATCAAAACTATAAATGAAGCTATAGCAAGATAAGCAGAATAATGTAGCGATATTTTAATTGTTTCTTCTATTCGCTCAAATTTTTTGGCTCCGTTGTTTTGTGCTGATATAGTTAAGACAGCTACACTTATTCCAATAATAGGCATAATGACAAGTTGCTCTATTCTCATACCTATACCAAGGGCTGCTATGACAGACTCACCATAAGGGGAAGCATAATAAGTTACAATAAATACTCCAAGAGACATAAAAACCATATTCGCAGTTGGGGCTATGCCAAGCTGTAATAGTTTTTTATGCACTATTATATTGAAATAAAATTTTGTATTTAGGATTTTCGTTTTATATAGTTTATAGCCTAGATATAATATTAATATAGTCTCTGTTATTAAGGTGGCGATAGAAATACCTTTTATCCCAAATCCCCATTTTATGAATAAATAATCAAGAACTATATTTATGAAAAAAGTAGCTATCATAGCATTTCTAGCAGAAATCATATCTCCTTGAGCATTAAGAAAGGAGTTTAAAAACATTGATACTATAAAAAGTATAGAGCCATAAATAATTATATTGATATAATCCAAAGCAGATTGAAGATAGCTACCACTAGCACCTAAGTATCGCATAAGAAATTCACTACTTAAAAGACCAATAATAGTGCTTATGATAGATAAAACGATAGCAAATAACAAAGCATTTTGAGCCATATTTTGTGCTTTTTCTTTATTTTGCTCACCAAGAGCATTTGCGACCATAGAAGTAATAGCCTCACTCATTCCGATACCAATAGAAAGTAGCAAAAAATACAATGGAAAAGAAATTGACATAGCAGCCAAAGCTTCTATAGAGATAAATCCCGCGAAATATGTATCTGTGATATTATATAAAGTATGAAATAAAAACCCTATACTTGCAGGAATAGCGAGAGATTTTAAGGTCGATTTAATATCCCCATTTGTTAAATTGGTTTTTAGTTTTGCCATAGGTTAATATTGTTTTTCATACTTTTTAATGTTATTTTTTATATGATTATTATATCTAAAATCTCTTATACAGCTACATAGGTGCTTATATTTCCTTTCTATTTCCTTAAGCAAAATAAACTTTAAAATATTTACCTTTTAATTTAGTATTATTTAATTTATCACAAGTTTTTTTAGAAACCTTTCTTTTAATAGCCACAAAAGAGCAAAAATCTAAAATATCTATTCGTCCGACATCATCTTTCTCAATATTTATGGCTTTTATTAAAGTGCCTAAAATATCTCCTTTTCTTATTTTTTGTTTTTTACCAGCATTAATAAATAAAGTATCATATATTGGTGTAAAATCATATTTTTCATTTATTGTTAGGCTTGATGGTGATTGTAGGGTTTGTTCTTTATTGTATGTGGTTTTTAGCTCTTGAAATAAATCAATATCTTGTATGTCTATTAAAGAGATGGCTTTGCCACTTTTACCTGCTCTTGCTGTTCGTCCTATTCTGTGAATATATGTTTCTAATGTGTTTGGGAAGTCATAATTTATTATGAGAGATATATCGTCTATATCAATGCCTCTTGAGGCTACATCGGTTGCTATTAAAATGGGGTGGCTTTTATTGGAGAATAATATTAGGGTTTCATTTCTTTCTTTTTGGTCTAAATCACTATGTAAGACCAATGGGGAAAGATTGTTTTTTGTTAGTTTGTCTGATAGTTCATCGCATTCTATTTTAGTATTACAAAAAATTAGAACAGAATCTGGCTTATATGTATTAAAAATCTTTAAAATATTTTGACATTTTTCATGATAGCTACTTTCATAAAAGACCTGCTCGATGATGTTTTCATTATGTGTAGATTCTATTACTATTTTAGTCGGTTTATTTAAAATATCTTTTGCTAAATCCTCAATGCCCAAAGGGTAAGTAGCAGAAAATAGCATAGTTTGTCTCTTTTTTGGGATATAAGAAATTATCTCGTTAATATCATCATAAAAGCCCATATCAAGCATTTTATCGGCTTCATCTAGCACTAGAGTATTTATATTTTCAGGATTAAAGTTTTCTTCTTTTAGATGTTTTAAAAGTCTTCCAGGAGTTCCTATGATGATATGAGCTTGATGAGAAAGTGAATGCACTTGAGGTCTGTAGGCAACCCCACCACATAAAGTTAATATTTTTACATTATGTTTATATCTAGCTATTTTTTTAAGCTCATTAGCTACCTGATTAGCAAGCTCTCTAGTGGGAGATATGACTAATGATTGTATTCTAAATTTAGAAACATCTAGCTTATGCAATAAAGCAATACCAAAAGAAGCCGTCTTTCCACTCCCCGTTTTAGCTTGAGCTATTAAATCATCACCATTTAAAGTAATAGGTAAAGATTTCTCTTGTATTTCGGTTAAATTATTATAGCCTAAGCTCTCTAAGTTGCTTAGCATTTTCTTATCTAAATTATTGATGTTTGTCCTTAGTTAATTCATAATAGTAGCTAAAATTCCTTTAAGGGAATAATCACTTAATGTTTTATGGATAATATTTTTAGTTTCTTTATAGTCTATATTATGCTTTTTAGTCATAAATTTTAAATTATTTAATATAGATTTATTATTTTTCATATTTAAAAGCTCATATAAAAATTTGGTTACTTCAAAAAAATAACTCTCATAATCTAAGTCTTTATATACCAATAAATATGTTTGCTTTTTTATTGATGGATTATCTAAATGAATGGAGTATTGACTTTTTATTAATCTCGCATTAATGCCTAATTTATACCTTTTATTCCAAGAGAATTTATTAACTCTAAGCTCATTTGGTAAATTAAATATATTAATTTGAGCTAATTCAAATTTTAAAATATCTAAAGCAAATCTTCTTATTTCTAGCTTGTTTATTTCTATAAAGTTTATAAAATCTTTCATCATATACATTGGTAAGGGCATTATAGGTTTTGAATTTGCGATATACTCTTTTATAAAAAAATCTAAATCTTCGCTTTTTGTTTGTTTGGTATATAATGGAAACCCTGAGCTTATGAAATGCCTTTTGGCATTAAAAATAAGATTTCTATATGTATTAATGCCTTTAATTTTAGAGTCTTTTTTTTGTGTAATATCTTTAAAAAACTCTTTTTGTAAATCAGGCATTATCACATATTGTTTTAATTTTATTAAATTCTTTTGCTAATGTTTTAAATGGCGGGATATTATTATCTCTTTCAAGCAACACAGGGGATTTTTTTCTTTTTAGAGTAAAATTTAATAGCTCTAAAACATCATCTTTAACTTTTGAGCCATGAGTGTCTATCAAATCCCCATTATCTGTCTTTAAATGACCTGCTATATGATGATATGCGATATGCTCCTCATTTATTTCTTCTATAAATTTATATGGAGAGAAATTATGATTTTTAGAATTTACATATACATTATTTACATCAAGAAGTAGCTTTGAGCCACTTTTTTTACAGACTTGATTAATAAACTCACTTTCACTAAATTCACTCTCTATATCATAATACCAAGAGGCATTTTCTAAAATTAATTCTCTATTTAGAAAGTTTTGAACATAATCGATATTATCAACTATTGATTGCACAGATTTGTTAGTTAAAGGGGGTGGCAAAAGCTCATAGGTTTGCTTGCCATGAAAATGACAAAAAGAAAAATGCTCTGAGTAATGCTTAAAACCCCATTCATCTAAAAACTTTTTCATTTTAATTAAAAATAATTTACTCATACCTTCTTTCATTTGCGAGGTCTCAGAAGCGATAGAAAGAGATACCCCATGGCACATTATAGGATATTTATCTACTAGATTTTTAAATAATTTTTGATGTTTTTTTGGGATGACAAACCAATTTTCTGGAATAATCTCAAGCCAATTAGGTTGTAATATAGAGCTATCAAGCAAATCATACATAAACTCATCTCTTAGACCTATCCCTAAGCCTTGAAATTTTTTCATATTTAGAAGATTATAAAAGTTCTAAAACTTCTTTAGCATGATAAGTGATAATCATATCAGCCTCAGCTCTTTTAAAAGAAAACATATTTTCCATTAAGATAGCCTCATAATCTACAATACCTGCTTTTTGAGCATATTTTAGCATAGCATATTCTCCACTTACATTATATACAGCTAATGGAATATGGGTTTGTTTTTTTATTTCATTCACTATATCTAAATAAGCAAGGGCTGGTTTTACCATTAATATATCAGCTCCTTGTTTTTCATCTTCCTTGCTTTCTTCTATTGCTTCTTGTTTATTTCTAAAATCCATTTGATATGTTTTTCTATCTCCAAATGATGGAGCTGAATCTGCTATATCCCTAAAAGGTCCATAATAAGCCGAAGCAAACTTTGTAGAATAACTCATAATTGCTAAATCTTGAAAATCATTTTTATCTAAAAAATTTCTTAAAGATATTATTATATTATCCATCATACCGCTAGGAGCTATCATATTTGCCCCTGCTTTTGCATGGATTAAAGCCTGTGCATTTAAAATATCTAATGTTTTATTATTATCTACTTGTTGTGTTTTATCATCTATAATGCCACAATGACCGTGGCTTGTGTATTCACAAAAACATAAATCTGTAATTATATATATATCTTTATTGCTAGATTTTATAGCTTTAATACATCTTGATATTATAGAGTTTTCACTGCAAGCCTCACTGCCAACATCATCTTTATATGATGGAAGAGCAAAAAGCATAATAGCATTTATGCCTAATTTAGATAATAAATCACATTCTTTAACTATCTCATCTATGCTCATTTGAAATATCCCACCACCAAGAGAGAGGATTTCTTTTTTTATGCCTTCGCCTTCTAGGACAAAAAGAGGATATATTAAATCATTTGAAGATAAACTAGTAGAAGATACTAAGTTTCTTATTTGTGAGTTATTTCTTAGTCTTCTAAAGTTTTTTATTGTTTATTCTTTCTAGCATTTAGCTTGGTTAGTTTGTCAATTAAATCTTTAGAAATATTTCTATAAAAATATGCAAAAGGAACTATACATTTTTCAAAATTGTCATAATTAATCAAAAATGCTAATGTTACAGTATCTTGAGTAGCTCTAACTGTAGCTTGTCGTGCTCTTTTCTCTAAGCCAGATATTTCACCAAAAAGAGCATTAACCCCCAATACTCCTACAACAGATCTAGATGTTACTACATTACATTCTCCAGCAAGGATAAAATAAACCATTTCTGAACGATCTCCTTCTTTTATAACTATCTCTCCTTTAGCAAAAGTAGTAAATTCTACTTTAATAACAATAGACACGATATCAGCATCATTCATACTTTTAAAGATATGGAATTTCTCTTTACTAGCTAGTAGTTGCTCTAGGGCGGTTGGTTTTTTTTTAAATTCTTCTTTTGTCAAAATATATCCAATATAATAATTTTAATTGAAGTCTATCATATAAATATAAATATAAAATTAAAAGTCAACCAACACTATATCTTTTTTAGAAAAATAAGCACATTTACTAAACCCTATATCTTTAGCAATATTTTGCACTTTTATTAAATCCTTACCTACATCTTCAATTCTATGGGCATCACTAGAAAAGGTTATATTAATATTTTCTTCATAAATAAGAGATAATAAATTAATGCAAGGATACTGCTCACATATAGGCTTACGAAAACCCGCTGTATTTATCTCTACCACCATATTTGATTTTTTAATGGCTTTAATGGCATTTTTAGCCAAAAGTCTTATATCTTTTGAGGGTCTTTTATTAAATACCTTTATCAAATCCAGATGCCCCACTATATGAAAAAGATTTGATTTTGCCATATTTTCTATAGCTAAAAAATACAAAGAATAAAGCTCATCAATATCATAATTTTTATATTTCCCTATAAAAGTAGGATTATCAAACCCCCATTCATTTATAAAATGAACAGAGCCTATTAAATAATCCACATCTCTTTTAGTAATATCTTCATTAGTATATTTATCTATAAAATCCACTTCATAAGCTAGCTTAATATCTATTTCATTTTTATATTCATTAGCTAAAGATAACACCATATCTTCATATATATCTATTTCTTGATATTTCATTCTATATTTAGGGTCAAAGTCCATAGGGGCATGGTCGCTAAAGCCATAAACTTTGATATTTTGTTTGATGGCTTGCTGGATGTATTCTTTTGTAGTTCCACTTGCATGATTGCAAAGTGTTGTGTGATTATGTAAATCTATAAGCATAATTAACCTTTGGTTTTATGCTTATTTTAATATATAATTATAAAAAGTAGCATATTATTTTATAAAATGCTACTTGGCAAAGCTGGAATGGACTTAGGATACTTCTATTAATATAATTGGACAGTTATATTAATGTATAATTAATATAATTATTGTAATAATCTAGTTATATTTTGTAACACAGTGCTAGATTGTGCTAATGCATAGCTTCCAGCTTGAGCTAAAATACTTCCTCTTTTGAAATTACTTGATTCTTCTGCAAAATCTGCATCTCTTATTTGAGACTCTGAAAATTGAACATTTGTTTTAGTAACAGAAATATTATTTACTGTTGCTTCTAATTGTATTTGAGTTGAACCTAAATCAGATCTAATTTTATCAAGAGCTTTAATAGCCGTATCTGCTATATCCATTACCGCATGAGCTCCAATAGCAGTAGTTACACCAGCTGATAAACCATGAGTGCTTTTTGGGTTTGCTGGGTCGCTTAATACTTTTGTTTGTTGAAATATAAGAGTATTTTTATTAGAATGAGCTCCCATAGCAGACGCTTTATCAGCATTAAATGTTCCTCTAGCTGTTCTTAAATTAATGATTGCTTCAGATGCTTTAGCATCACCGGTACTTCCAAAACCTATCGAATTAGCAAAATCTCCGCCAGACTCCCCATCTGATATTATAATATCTCTAGCATCATTTCTTATAAGAGTTAATCTCCCATAGTTAGAATGCTCCTGTGTGCCTACAGCCTCTAATCCTAATAACTCAAGACCTGATGTTGCCTTTAGGTTAATACCTCTACCATCTGTGCTAGTTAATGTGAAATGACCTCTAGCATCTATTGTAGCTCTAGCCCCTATTTGATCTGTTAGATTATTAATAGCAGCTACTATTTTACCATCTGCATCATCAACTTCAACATCATTAATAGTTCCTAACTTAACACCATTAATTATTAATCCAACTATGTCATTACTTCCATCTGCTCCTTTTCGTTTTCCAACTGGAACTTCTCCTGTGGATTCAATATTCCAAGCAGCTCTAACTTGAAGCTCATTAGAGTTTTTATTAATTACTTCTGTTAAAGCACCTAAGCCTGTTCCTACTGAGTGAGAAATATGGACAGCTTCTAAAGTAATATCATCTCTACCATTTACTGCTTTAAATGTAAGAGTCACATCCTTACTTTCTGTAATATTTTTACCAGTTTCAAATCTAGTTTGCCCTATTTTATCAGAAGATGTTGCACCTATTGATGCATTAATAGTTGTATGTGAATAAGCACCTATTTGAAATTTTGCATTTGAATAACCACCAGCAAGAAGTGATTTACCATTAAAGGTAGTTGTTGCTGCTATATTATCAAGCTCTTCCATTAATCTTGTGATATCTGCTTGAAGTGCTGATCTTGATTCAAATGTTTGACCATCTTGTGCTGATTGAACTGCTTTAACTTTGATAGTATCAAGTATTTTTATTTGCTCATCCATAGCTTTATCTGCTATTTGAATAATCCCTATCGCATCATTGGCATTTCTAATCGCCTGACCTAATGATTTTGCTTGAGTTCTTAATGAATCCGCAATTGCCATTCCAGATGCATCATCTGCTGCTGTGTTGATTTTATAACCTGAACTTAATCGTTCTAAAGATTTGCTTAAACCTTTATTTACATATGTTGCATTAGTATGCGCCGTTGAGGCTGAAGTGTTGTTAGCTAATGAAAAGCCCATTGATAAATCCTTTTATCTTAGTATTAAATATATATGAGATCCGTCTCGATACAAAAGCAATATCGGTGAGATTAAAATAACTTTAATAAAAGATTAAAAAAAACTAAAAAAAACATTTATTTAAGCTAAAAAAGGGCTTATTTTAAGCTAAATACTAACTTATTTTTAACTAAACAATAGCTTAAAAACAAATTAATAATAGAGGAGTTTAAGATTTCTCCATCACGATAGCCCCTATTGAGGCAGTGCTATCATCTAAGGTAAATTTGTCATTTACATTAATTTGAGATAAGACAATAGATTTATTCTTTTTTTTGATTATTGCATAGCCTTTTTTTGGTTTTAGTTTTGGATTTTGGGACTTATAGACTTGTTTTAAAAGCAGTATATTTCTATCTGATTCTCTTATTTTATTATCAATAATATTTTGCATTAGATTTTTCATATCTGATAGATTATGCTTTAAAAAAACATTATTTTTTGCATATTTATATATATTTTCTTCCATATAATTAATCTCATTTGTATTTTTTATAAGCTTATGAGATATAATGCTAGATATATTTTTATAAAGCATATCTATATCATTTCTTAAATGCTGGTGCATTACTTGAATAGAGTTATTTTTAATCATATTATAATTATGAGCTAATTCTTTACTTTTCCTTTCCATAACCCCATTAACAAATGTATCCAGATTATTATAAAGCTCAACCATCAATTCAAGATAATAATTTTTATCAGGCAATATAATCTCCATAGCAGAAGAAGGAGTGCTAGCTCGTTTATCCGCCACATAGTCACTAAGAGAAAAATCACTCTCATGACCTACCGCCGAAACAACAGGAGTATTAGCATTAAAAATAGCATTAGCAACCTCTATAGTATTAAAGCACCACAAATCCTCTAAACTACCACCTCCACGAGCTACTAGTATTAAATCAGCCCCCATTGTATCTGCTCGTTTAATATTCATAGCTATATTATTTTTCGCATTTTCTCCTTGAACTAAAGTATCCATAAGACTAAGCTTAGTATTTGACCATCTTTTTAAAGTAACATTTTTAATATCCTCAATAACCGCACCTGACTTTGAAGTGATAATAATAATCCTCTTAGGAAATGGAGGCAAACTCTTCTTTATACTATCATCAAAATACCCCTTATCTTTCAATTCCTTTTTTAATTGCTCATAAGCCAAATGCAAATTACCATCCCCCTTAGCATCTATTTTCTGAGCAATGATTTGATAATCCCCACGAGGAGGATAAACATTAATAGAGCCTGTAATATAAACACTTAACCCTTTCTCTAGCTTAAACTTCAAATATCTAGCATTGCCTTTATACATCACAGCCTTAATGGAAGAATCAAATTTCTCATCTTTAATAGTAAAATAAATATGCCCACTTCTCTGATGATAAGTAACAGAAGAGATTTCACCTTGCACATAGATACTCATAAGCTCTCTCTCTAAAATGGACTTTATGGTTATATTTAGGCTAGATACAGTTATAGGGTTCATATTATTTCTTTTGATGGGATTAATATGAGATTATAACAAATATTTTAATAAACCAAAATACTTTATGCCATTTAAGGAAAACCTTATTTCTTAAGTCTATAATTCCATCTTTAAAGAAAAAAAGGAAAAATATGTTTAAAAAATATGCATTACTTTTAATGATTATTGCAAGTGCTAGTTTATATGCTAAAAATAATATGAAAATTGTAGGCTCATCTACCGTATATCCATTTAGCTCAGCAGTAGCAGAAGAGCTAGGAGCTACCACAAAACATTCTACTCCTACTGTAGAATCAACAGGTTCTGGTGGAGGGATGAAGCTTTTTTGTGCAGGTAATGGGAAAAATACTCCAGATATTACGAACTCTAGCAGAAGAATGAAGAAAAAAGAATTAGAGCTTTGTAATAAAAACGAAGTTAATGACATCACAGAAGCAATGATAGGATATGATGGTATCGCATTTGCTCAAAGAAAACAAAATAAACCTTTTAGTATCACCACAAAACAGCTTTTACTAGCAGTAGCAAAAGAAGTCCCTAATAAAAGCGGGAATAAATTAATACCCAATCCATACAAAAAATGGAGCGATATAGACAAGAGCTTACCACAAAGAAAGATTGTAATTTACGGACCACCAAAATCATCAGGAACTAGAGATGCTTTTGAAGATATGATATTAAAGCACCAAACTAAAAAGATGAAATCCTATACAGATATTTATAAAAAAACAGGCAATAAAACATATAAAAAATATAAACTCATAAGAACGGATGGCGTATATATTCCAAGTGGTGAAAATGATAACTTAATAGTGGCTAAATTAAATAAAAACAAATATGCTTTTGGTATATTTGGGTATTCGTTTTTGATAGAAAATGATGATAAAGTCCAAGGTGCAAAAATAAATGGAATATCCCCAACTCCAGAAGCCATATCAAGTGGAAAATATCCTATTTCAAGAAGTTTGTTTTTTTATATTAAAAACTCTCATGCTAAGAAAAACCCAGCTATAAATGAATATGTAGATATGTTTATGTCTGAAGATATGATAGGCGAAGATAGTATTTTAGGAGAGATAGGGCTTATTTCTTTGTCTGATGATAAAAGAGAGAAAATAAAAAAGAATGTAGCTAAAAGAGTGAAACATACATTAAAGTTTTATGGTAAAAATTAATGAATTATAAAGAATATAAAATAATATATGTAGTAGAGGGTGGCTTAGGAACTATTTTTCTAGGTGCTTCAGGAATACCCATTAAGAAAATGGAAACCGCATTAAATAAAGAAGTCCTTGACGGATGGCAAGTAGTTTTTCAAGTTATTGAAAGCAAAAGATTTTTACTATTTTGGAAACGAGAAGCTGTTATTATTACTCTAGGAAGATGATTATGTTAGATAAAAGTGAAGCTTTAGAAAAAGAAGAAGCCTTAAGATGCGAAATACAAGACTTATCCAATGAGAATAAAAAGATATTTTATTCAAAAGTAGAAGATAAAATAAAAGACCCTGATACTTATGCCGTCTTAAATTGGATATTTTTATCAGGATTACATCATTTTTATTTAAAAAAATGGACTAAAGGGATTATAAACCTATCTTTATTTGTGATTAGTATTTTATTATTATTTAGTGCATATACATATTGGGGAATTGGAATTTTAGTAGCATTGTTTATTGTAGAGCTAAGAGAGTTATTTCAATCTCAAATAATAGTTTTGGATTATAATAATAAGATGATGGAGAAAGTTCTTCAAGGATTATGATTATATATTTATAGATGTTATAAAATGTATAAAGTAGTTTTATAAAATTTATTTAACTTCTAACAAGTTAATATTTCTTGAGATATAACATTAAGGGAGTTTATGAAAATAACATTTATTTTATTAGCATTATTATTTGTAGGTTGTGGCTCCAATAACCCTAAGTATGCAGACAACAATAATACAGAAGGTGTTGTAATAGACCCAAAAACAAAATTAATGTGGCAAGACAATTTAGATGCAGAAGAAAATACATTAAACTGGTATGACTCTATTAAGTATTGTAATCATTTAAATTTATCTAACTTTCAAGATTGGGAATTGCCATCTAGGGATATTCTCGTGACATCTTATAAATCAAAAGAAATTTTTGCTTTTACTTCTTATAGCCTTTATTGGAGTTCGTCTAGTTATGAAAGCAATTCTAGCGATGCTTGGAGTGTACTTTTTGATTATGGATATGCGTATAGTTATATTAAGACTGATTTGCATTATGTTCGTTGTGTGCGAGGTATAAGATAAATTTATTTGTTGTATTAGTTTCGTATATTAATAGAGGTTTCCATATCTTGTAATTATGATAAAAATAAAAATTATTCTTTTATTGTAGTATGCTATAATCTCTTTTAATCATACATTAGAGAGTTAAATATGCAAACAATAACATTAAAAATTGAAGATAGTATAAATGATAAATTTTTATGGCTTTTAAATCATTTCTCACAAAATGAAATTGAAATCCTAGATAAAACAACATATCAAAGCGATGATGAATACCTAAAAAGCATTAAAGGCATGGAAGAAAGCATTATAGAAGCTTCAAAAGAACCACTAGAAAATTACATTACATCTGATAAACTAGATTGGTAGAGTGTATCTATTATTATTTTCACCACAAGCAAAAAAGATTCTAAAAAAATAGCTTCAAAGAGACTAAAGCTAAAAGTACAAGAATTGCTATCTTTAATTGAAAAAGAACCCTTAAAATATACACCACGATTTGAGTGCTTATCAGGCAATCTAAAAGGCAAAATATCAAGAAAAATAAATAACATAGATTGATATATGAAGTTTTTGAAGAAAGTAAAATAATTAAAATTTATAGAATGTGGACACATTATGAATAATAATTTAAAAAAATGTAAATAATGTCAAGATGGGTTAGTGAATTTAATGATAAAAATACAACTTGAGATGAGTTAAAAATGCATTAGAATGAAGTGAAGCTGATGAAACAATAACAGAAGATGTAGAAGAATTATCTTATTATGTTTTTAATTAATATTTTTATTTATTTGCTTTAACTCAATTGCTTTTAAGTTGTAATACGGGTATATATGTAAATCTTTAACACCCACTAATCTGAAATGACCTAGCAAAAAACTATATCCCTTTAAATATACCGTTTCTTTTTGTTTTTTTACTAAGATGTATCCACTTTGTATTCCTATACTATTTTTACGACTGTATATAATCCCTTTATTTTCAAATATTTGTGTTTCGTATTCATCAAAGAAAAAAATAGCAAAATTTTTATAAAATCCTATAAACTTATATTGCGAATTGTCATGGGAATGTGTGTAATGCTGTTTGTATGTTTTGTTTTTATGTGCATTTATTACATCTTTATTAAAATTGCTTTTTGATATTTCATATATTAGATGGTTTATGTATGGTATTTTATTAGATGCTGTTATGAATACAGATAGAGCTAATATTGTTAATATTGTTTTCAATTTCTTATCCTTGTTTTTTAGTATAAGCAAGCTTACTAATACTAAGCACCATCCCTATAGCTACAGATAAAGACAAAGTAGCACTTCCTCCATAAGATATAAAAGGAAAACCTATTCCCTTGATAGGGATTAATCCTGATATTCCTAATATATTCATTAAAAATGGTGATACTAAAAGCATAAATATGCCTATACAAAATAATGAGAATGTTACATTTTCTACTCTGTTTGCTATGGCTAGGACTCTTTTTAAGACCCCGAATATAAATATACTAAGAATGATAATGCCAAAGATTAAACCTCCCTCTTCCATTATTCCAGAAAAGGCAAAATCTGTGTGTATGTCTGGTAAAAATCCGTATTTGTAGTGGCTGTTGCCTAAGCCTACTCCTATTAATCCGCCGTGGGTTATGGTGTCTAGCGATCTTTCTATTTGGTAGTGTTGGGGGATGTATTCTATTTTGAAGTTGTTAGCTAGCTCATTTGGTAGTATTGTTAAAATAAAGTCTTGTATATTTGCCCACCAAGTATATACTCTGCTTATTCTATGGGGGAATGTTTTTATTAGGATGAATATTGTGGATATTATGATTAGCACAGAATAAAAAAATAATTTGGCAGAAATACCCGCGAAAATAAACATTACTATTATTATTCCTGCTAAGACTATGCTTTGACCTAAGTCATTTTGCATAATGGCTACTAATATGATGGTTAACATAAATACTAAAAAATATGGACCTATTACCTTTAATTCTTCTATGAAAACTCTTTTTTTAAATAGCTTCCTATGAAAACTCCATGCTAGAAATGTAATAAAACCTATCTTAAAAAACTCTATGGGAGATATGGAGAAAAAGGGGAGTCTTATCCATCTTTTTGCTCCTCCTGCTTCTGTAACCATAAAGCTTGGTAGGAAATTCATAAATAGCATTAAGATAAAAAAGAAAATAAAAAAGAAAATACCCAAAGGCATTATTAGTTTATGAGGATCAGCCAAAGATAATCCCCACATTATGCCAATAGATACCGTTGCTATAAAGATATATTTTTTAAAATAATGAAATTCACTTGCTCCATGAAGAGCTGAGATATGCACAGTAAGCGAATATGAAAATAAAACTCCTATTATGATTAATAAGGAACTATAAAGAAATAATTTTTTATCTACCAATTTTAAGCCCCAAAGTGCAATTTTTTAAGATTGAGAGTATACAAATTATAACCTTAAGGGAACCTCTATTAAGCTATCATTTATAAAAATAAAATAGGTAATAAATAAATCTATTACTAATACCATTCCCCGTTAAAGAGTTAAACCCCTATCCGAACAACCTCATCAAAAGAAGTCTGCCCATTTTCAACTAACTCTCTTAATCTATCTGAAAGAACTAACAAACCTTTTTTAACTGCCATAGTCCTTAGAGCATAATCATTACTTTCAGTTTTCATCATTATTTTAACATCATCATCTATTATAAATAATTCTCCTACTGCTTTTCTTCCTATATATCCTGAGTAATTGCATTTTTTACATGAGCTGTGTTTGTATACTGTGGTGGTTGTTTTTATTTTTAGGCTTTTTTTGATTTCTATATTTAGATTATCTTCTTGTTTGCAGTCTTCGCATAATATTCTTACTAGTCTTTGAGCTAAAACACCTAATAAGGAAGATGATAATAGGAAATTTTCCACTCCCATATCTAGCATTCTGGAGATGGAGGCTGTTGCATTATTGGTATGTAGGGTTGATAGAACTAAATGTCCTGTTAATGCAGCTTGGGTTGCTATTTTTGCTGTTTCACTATCTCTTATTTCTCCTATCATTACTATATCTGGGTCTTGTCTTAGTATGCTTTTTAATCCTGAGGCGAAAGTTAGACCTACTTTATTATTTACTTGTATTTGGCTTATGTCATTGCTTTTATACTCTACTGGGTCTTCTACTGTTATTATGTTTTTTTCTGGGGATACTATTTTATGCATTAATGAATGTAGGGTTGTTGATTTACCGCTTCCCGTGGGTCCTGTTACTAAGATAATGCCGTAAGAGTTTTTAATTAATTCATTTAAGTCATCAATTATATCTTTTTTAAAGCCCAATTCATCTAATGATGGAATTTGTGAGCTTTGCATTAATATCCTCATAACAACTCTCTCACCATAATATGTTGGCAAAATAGAGACCCTTATGTCTAGGGTATTTCCTGCTATTTTTATTTGGGTTCTTCCATCTTGTGGAATTCTTTTTTCAGATATGTCTAAATTAGATATTACCTTAATTCTTGATATTATAAGGTTCATTATATTAATTGCTAGTTTAGCATGAGTTATTAGCACTCCATCTACTCTGTATCTAACTAAACCCTCTTTTTCATGCATTTCTATATGAATATCACTTGCTTTCTTTTTTACACCTTGATAAAAGAGAGAATTAACAAATTTAATAATAGGGGCAGATTCTTCGCTCTCTAATATATCCGCAGATGTTTTTAGAAACTCAGTTAAGCTAATTTCTTCTTCATCTTCATATTCTTCGCTTTTGGCTTCTATGCCATCTAAGTCTTTATCTGTTCTTGCTTCGAGGCATTTATTATATAGCCTATCAAAGCTTTCTTCATCTAAAAAACAAAGAGGATAATCAAAATGATACTTCGCAATATACCCTAAAGAAATAGTCATATACTTTTCATATATAGCTATGCTTATTTGCTCATCTATCATTGTAAATAAGCAATAATTCTTTACTGCTAAATGATTATCAACTCCATCTACTTCTAATGGCTCAAGCTCTGTATTATGTATATGCTGACTAAGTCCCATTTTATAATTCTAATTCTTCATAATCTTCTGTTATTTCTTCTGCTTTATTTTTATAGTTTTTTGTCAATTCTTTTAAATATGCTCTTTTTAATACTTCTAATTCAGATAGCTCTTCTCTTAAATCCGATAAACTAGAGCCTTTAGCGATAATATAAGGAGTTAAAATAATAACTAAATTTATATTATCTTCCACATCTTGCTTGGAAGAAAATAAATATCCTATAAGAGGTATATCAGATAAAATAGGCAATCCCCCGCTTCCTTTTGATTGTCTTTTTCTAGTAAGCCCACCTACTATTACACTTTCTCCATGACTAACAATAGCAGCTGTTTTTACTTCTCTTTTTGTGGTTGTAGGAGAGCCTGTGCCTCCTGTGCCTTCTAGGACATCTTGGATTACGACATTTATATTTAATGTTACTCTTTCATCACTTGATATTCTTGGTTTTACTTTTAGAGTAATTCCTATATCTTCTCTTTTAAAACTATTTTTAGTAGTTGTGGTTGTAGAAGATGAGCTTGTAATTATTGATATGGTTTCTGCTACTTTTATTGTGGATTCTTGATTGTTTATACAAGAAATAGAAGGCTCAGAGACTATCTTAGCGGCTGAATTATCAACAAGAAAATCTATACTAGCTCCTATAACAGCTCCACTTTTTGAAGATGTATC
This sequence comes from Campylobacterota bacterium, assembly GCA_029255845.1. GTDB lineage: Bacteria > Campylobacterota > Campylobacteria > Campylobacterales > JAJVLF01 > JAJVLF01. Next base: position 22,518 of record JAJVLF010000017.1, read on the forward strand.
AATTGATTTTGATAATACAGATGAAGCAATTGATTTTCCCCCTGTATTAGCAGAAAAGCTAAATAAACCAGCTCCCGTTACAGCTCCTCCCTCTACTCCATATTTCACACCCATTGAATCTGATTTTTTCTTATTTATCTCAATAATTTGTGCTTTTACATATACTTGTTGTTGTGATACATCAAGTTTTTTTATTAGATTTATTATAGACCTAAGCTCTCTTGGAGGACCTACTAGAAGTATTCTATTGGATTTATTATCTGCTCCTATATATGGCTTATCTGCGGTATTTTTATAATGTTTTTTGGCTATTATAGGGGACATTATTTTTAATATATCTTTCGCATCAGCATTTTGAAGATATATTACTTCTGTTGTTTTTTCTGTTTCTTTATTTGCATCTCTATCTACTTTTTCGATATATGCTTGTAAATATTTTAAGTTTTTTCCACTTCCTATTAATATAAGTGATTGTATATCTTTATTAATCATAATAGTAACTTGATTTTCTAAAACCCCACTACCAAACAATGAACGAGCTATTTTTTGAGCCTCAGAAGATATAGAATTTAATGCCACATTTTTAATAGGGATAGTAATAAGCTTCTTATCAATGCCTCTTTCTAGTAATTTAATGGCTTGTTTGATAAGCTTTATATTTTTTGGGTAATCTGTAATAATTAAAGTATTAGTATTTCTATTAGTAAGCACTTTCCCATATCTTGATGCTATATGTTTTATTTTAGAAGATATTACATCCACATTTTCTCGTTTTATATCTATAAACTCTGTAATAAATTGCTGTAGGTTTTCTAAGTCACTATCTCCAAATACAATAGGTATTCTTGATTTTGATGCTTCCGTGCTTCTAACAATCTTTAAAGTATTTTCATCTCCTACAAGAGTAAACCCCTTATTGTCTAAAACAGATATTAGTATATCAACAAGCTCTTTTTTTCTAACTGGCTTGGTTCGGACAAAATCTACTTTACCGCTTATCTTTTGGCTTAGTAGGATGTTTTTATCAAGCACTTTAGATGTTATTTTAATTAAATCTAATATTGGCAAATCTTTAAAGTCAATATTTACAATATCATCCCCATCTGTAATAAAAACCTTCTTTTTCTTTTTAGCATCTAAAGACATACTACTTACAATAAGTATAGCTAAAATAACCCTTAAAAATTTACCCATTAATACACTTCATAATCAATTTCCTTTGTTTCATTTCCTCGTTTAATAGAAAGCTTTAATCTTTTCACATTGTCTATATTATAGTATATTTTAAATGCATCTCCATAGCTTTTTAAAGATTTATCATTCACATGAGTGATGACATCTTCTTTTTTAAGTCCTAATTTAGAAAATAAACTACCTTCTTTTATTTTTCTTATTCTAAAGCCTACTATCTTTTTATTTACTATTTTCTCTTTTATGGATATTTCTTTCCATATACTCTTATAATCATTTCTATATTTGAATATCTTTTCTCTTGGTATAGCTAGTATGCTATCATCTGTATTTGCTTCTCTTGTTTTATCTCGCACACTTATTATATTATCATTTTTTGAAGAGGCTTTTTTATCTTTAATGCCATCTATGGCCATATTATATTTTGTGCCATCTTTATCAAATATAGCCTCAGATGTTGTTGTATTTACAGATACTAATGTATATAAATCTTTTAATTTATCATTTAAATCTACTAAAATAGATTTTTCATTTTTCTTGCCTTTTTTATCATGGACAATTATAAATGTATTTTCTTTTTTATTTGCATTATAATATATAGCTTTTAGAGTAAATTGTGTTAATTCTAAAATAGGCTTTACGACTTTAGGAGGCTCTATTTTCTTAATAGGCTTTATAAAGATTTTATTGATATTTAGCCTATAATAGTCTATTTCTATGCTTTTTTTTGGCATTGTTTCTAAACCCACATTAGAAAATATAAAATACAAAGGAGTATATATCACAAAACAAAAAGCAATAACCATAAAGATATTTGCTAAAAAAGAAATGATATTTTTATCTAAACTTATATTCATAAACATATCCTCCTTTATTATCTTTTTTCATCATAGAGAGGATTTTATTATATTTTGTTTTTAGTATTTTAGATGGTTTTAGCTTGATTAGTAAGGTTTTTGATAATAAATCAATATGCCCTTTAAGCTCTCCTATATTGCCAATAGAATCTATATTTATAGTAGTAGGAGAAAAAATATTATGAGATATATGAATATCATTAATTTCTCTTGGCATAAACTCATTAAGATGTCTGTTTATCTTTATGCCTTCTATGTCTATATTATTAAATAATATCATTAAACTAAAAGACATTTCTTTAATATTTGCTATCTTTATATCTTGATAGTAGATTTTAGCTCCATCAATATAAAATAAATTTAAAATATCTTTTGTTTTTTCTCCATTGATATATACTTGTTGCTTAGCTATAGTAGATTCTAGCTTATAATACAGTATATTTTTAGGCATTATAGCTATAAGTATCAATAAAGAAATAATAAGTAAGACTGGTGTTAGTTTATTCAAAATGTAATGTCCATAGCAAATGTTTTATTATAATCATCTTTTGTTTTTATAGATAGAGTATTGATACTCCAGCTGGTGGAAAGGATTTTATTGCTTAATTTATGGATTTTATTTAATTCATCCACTTTAGCATCTATATCTATATGGGCTTTTCTTTTGGTTATTTTACTTTGCATATATTGCCCATCAAATCCAGATGAGTTTAATATATTATTCATTTTTTTATCTGCATTTTTATTATTATATCTCACCCTTAAGCCATTTAGGTATTTACCTTCTTGTTTTAGTTTTTCTATATTTATGTTTTTATTTTCTATTTTTTGATGTAAAGTGCTATTTTTATATGCAAAAACTATGGCCACTAAGAACATTAAAGCTGATATATGAAGTTTATTTATAGTCAAAACTCACCTTTTATGCTTAATATATTATCTTGAATTCTTAAAGAGTTTAATTCAAAATATTTTAATAAGTATTGTTTATAGTCTTCTGCACCTTTTAACTCTTCTTCTTTACTTTTATTATCATCACTTTCTTTTATAGATATCGCAAGAATGAATTGCCCATCTCTTATATCTATATCTCTCATAAAATCCCCTGTTTTTAGAGGAATATCAAATAAATTTTGGATATTTTCTTTTATTTTTATTTCTTGTGATAGTTTTTTTTCTAAAGATTTTTTTATACTTTTTAGCTGTAATGATGAGGTCGGTATTTTATATTTATTTATTATTGTTCTCTCTTGTTTAATTACTTTATTATAATCATCTTTTAACACAAAATATCTTGTCGCTAGAGAAAAAGCAATTATAGAAATAGATATAACTAAAATATTAATATATTTTGAGTCTAACATCCCATCATTTAGGCTTATATTCAAATTATGTTTTGATTTTTTAATATTGTTTAGTGAAAACTCTAAACTTTCTATTTCTACATCTGCTTTCAAAAGAGATTTAGGTAAAACAACATAAATATCATCTCTATTATATAGGCATTTATCATCATCTATTGTGATAATATCATTAGTAAATTCATTTTGAGCAAGGTATATTTTACTCACTAAAGACAAATCAAGATTAGAGTTTTTTAATGTATCAAGTATCTTTTGTGAATCATAAGCAAAAAGTATAAAATCATCATTATCTTTAATAGCAAAATACTTATATTCCCCATCAGGGACTTGAGAGCCAAAACAAGAAAGAGCTAATTTAGATGCTTTACTCTCACTACTAACAGGCAATGATTCTCTTTTTACCCAATAAAACACAGGAGATAAAACAATATTACAAGGTTTATCTATATATGATAAATCCACATTTTCATTATGAATAAAAATATTAAAATCCACATTTAGTGACTTTTTATAAGCATTAATTCTAGTATTTATTTCATTAATAATTAGTTTTAATGTTTCACGACTAAAGATGCTATCCACATTTAGTGACTTTTTATAAGCATTAATTCTAGTATTTATTTCATTAATAATAGATTTTAATGTCACTTGCTTCCTTTTTCTCAAAATTATATTTAAAAATTGCTTTTGTTTTCTTCTCAAATACTGTTATATCTAGTCTGCATATAGCTAGCCAAGATTTTGTTTTTATATTTAATGCACTAAATGTTGTATTATGTTCTTTACCAAATGCCTCATTTAAATCACTAATAGTTTCATTTTTATCTACAATCTGCTTAATCTCTTCTATATCTTTTTTTGTAATTTGTGATAATAGGCTTGTATCCATATAATTAATATCTATATTAGCATCATCAAATCTAAAATATTTATTAAAATCCACTTTATTAATATTGCTATCTGTTGTTTGTTTTATATAATAATCTTTAATCTTCTTTAAATGTCCTAAAGAAGATATAAATCCATTCTCAAATCTATTATCTCTATAAGCTATCTCACTTACCGAAGCTCGTGGTTCTAAATCCTTGTCAATACTGTCAGCTAATATATCTAAAAAATAATCCACATCCACCACATTAGCTTCATATAATAATCGTGCAATTATATCATAAATGTGCTGATTATATTGAGTGGTAGTTTCATTATTTTTTTTATAATAAACTATAAGATTATTGATATTTATTTTTTTATTATCAGGAGCAAATTTTATAGACATCTCAATGCCACTTTTTTTATCTTTGAAACTTATATCTTGTGCTAATAAAATATCAAAAGTTTCTTTATTGCTCACAAAAGAGGACTTGCTCTTTAAGACATTTATAATATTAGAAATTAATATATTATTTTGATGGATTAATTTACTATGATTGTATAAATTGAAGTTTTTTTTTGTGATTTCTGTATTTATACCAATGATGACTATTAAAACTCCCATTAAAAAAATAGTGGATATTAGTATAATGCCTCGTTTTTGTTTTATTTTTTTAACCAGAAGCCTTGACCTTCATATATGCTACCTCTATCAGATATTGTTCGCTCTTTCCAGACATATCTTTTGAGTTTATCGCTATATTTAAATTCCCATAAAATAGAAGCTCTAAATAAACCTATAATATCATTCACTCTTTCACTATAAGCTGACATACCAATCAAATTCCATCCATCATTGATTTGTAATTTACTAATTTGATACCCTGTCTTTCTTGGCAAGCTTATATTTTCATCTTTACTCATTTTAATCCAAAAGCCTTGACCTGGTGGAATACTCGCACCATAGTTTTTGCTCCATTTATTAGAAGAAAATGTCCATAAGGTATTATTATCAACATTTTTAATAGTAGATGTATCAAGAACTGCATTAGTAGGGGGAGAAATTAAATTCCATCCAACTCTTAGCTTAATTTTAGCTTCTTGCACATTAACAAGATTTGGGGAGGGGGGACCCTGTGATAGGGAGATTTGCATCAAAATAAATAATAAAAATAATTTATTCATTGATGCGATTTACAAATAGCTTATGCTATTTGTAAATATAAAACTTATTTACCAGCTTCTACTTGGTCTTTAAATTTTTTACCAGCTTTAAATGAAGGAACATTTTTATCATTAGTTTTATACTTTTTCTTAGTTCCAGGAACTAAACCTTCTCTACCTTTTTGTAGTTTTCTTGAAAATGAACCAAATCCAATAAATTCTACTTTATCACCTTTAGCAACAGCACCAGTAATAGTAGCAAAAGCACTCTCAATCATTTTTCTTGTAGCATCTTTAGTAGTTCCACAATCCTTAGCAACAGCCGAAATAAAATCACTCTTATTCATAAATAAACCTTTTTTTTAAATATGGAGGTTATTTTATTGAAAAAAAAAACTATTGTCAAGATAATTATTGATTTATTAGTGCAAAATTTAGTATTATAGGGGGGGTTGTCAAGAAATAATAAATAAAAAGGATTTAAATTGCACAAAATTGAAGAATACACAGATGATTATTTACTAAATATATTTAAAAAGTATATATTTATATCTACCTCTATTTTATTGGTTTTATTTATTAAATACATACATATCAACCCTGCCTTACTTTTTCCTATTGTTTTAAATGTGGTTGTGTTTTATATTGTTAAATATAATGCTCCTATAAAGATAATGACTCATATTTTTATTATTATACTTTTACTATCTATATTAGGAAGCTTCTTTTATATCACACATAATTCATTTTTGGTGTTTTTAATAATGGTATCTATGTTTCCTTATTTGACATTTTCTTTAATTAAATTTGATATGGCTATTGTTTATAATGTTATTTTACCTTCTAGTATATTTATTCTTAATCAATATCTTGGGCTTTTAGATATTATTGATAATAGTATTTTATTGGTATTTTACTTTTTAACTACTCTTTCTTCTTTATTTTTTGCTACATCTAGAATATTTCAAGTAAAAAATATAGAAAATATTAGTAGCTATTTAGATAATGAAATAAAACTAAGAGATGATAAAATAGATGATTTAGATAATGAAATTACAAAATTACTAAATAAGGTTGATAATTTAAAAATCAAAGATGATATTACAGGGTTTTATAAAAAAGATATTACGATAGAATTTTTACAAAATGAGGTTATAAAATCTATAAGGCTTAATCATACACTTTTATTAACTTGTATTCATATTAAAAATTATACAAGAATACAGCAACTCTATGGAGAAGAAACTCTCAAAAAAGCTCTTAAAGAAGTATCTCAAGCTTTAAAAGCCACTATAAGAAGAACAGATGTTATAGGATATTTTGATAAAGAAACCTTTATGTGTATAATGCCTAATACTTCTTTTGATAATTTTTCTATACTTTCAAATAAAATATCTAAGCAAGTTAAAAAAATAGTAGTAGAAAAATTTTTTATAGAAATATCTATGGGAATATCATCAATAAATGGTGCAAACTATGATATACAAATAATAGTAGATGAAAAAGAATTTAGCATAGTATCACAAATGCTAAATATGTCAAGACAAGGTGTAAATATAGCTAATAGAGAAAATGTTCCTTTTCATCATTTTGAAATTAAGGAAAATTCTAATTCAGCAAACTAAGATTATTTTCAGCACAAACTAAAGTTATTTTAAAGTAAAACTAAAGTTATTTTAAAGTTAAACGATATCAATATCATATAAATATCAAACTCAGGATGGATAATATGTATAAGGATATATTTAAAGGTTATTTTAATTTACTGTTAGTTGTTTGTTTCAGTGTTTTTCTAAATTCTGGAGCACATCAACTTTGGCTCACAAATGGAGTATGGCAACCCGTAGGAATTCAAGGTATCTATACACTTGATCAAGGTGCTACTACTTGGGAAGCAGATTTCACAAATATTATAGAAGATAGAGCAGATTCAAATGCTACTTATGTGAGAGGCGATAAGGCAACTGCAAATAATTATTATGTAGATAAAAATAATATGATGGTAAAAGATTATCATACTTTAACTTCAAAACTTCATGCCACCATAGGGTTATTTGCGATTAAAGGTGGAACTTCAAAAAAAGTATCAAATTATATTGACTTAGATGGATCTGAAAAAAATAATGTAAAAATGAAAGTTCTCAAAACTAGAGATAAAGATTATAATCTTCCTATGTATCGTATGTATATAGAGGGAAGACCAAATGTTCCTGCTATTAGGATAGATTATCAAGCTGATTATGAGGGGGATAAATTTAGAATTAAATTTGGAGAAGAAGAAGAAGATTATTATGCTTATTTTAGATCAACTGCTACTTTTCAACATCCATCAAAACTAAGAGTAGAAGTGATAGAAAAAATTACTTCAAGCTCACCTATTGATAGAGCGGTTGATTTTAATATATCAGATAATAGTTTATTATTATTAGCAGAAAATTCATTTAAAATATTAGATGATGATGGGATTACTGTAGGAGGAGATGGGGTTACACCATTTAATCCTTCCAAAGGTGATTTTTTAACTATGTATAGCTTTAATGGTTATAAATGGGATATTTTTAATAGCACGAATATAAATATAGGTTCAAATGATTTTGAAAAATTTAATCCTGGCACTGGCTATTGGGCGCTTGCAGAAAGCCAAAATGCTCATAATGATAATAATCAAAGTAAAATAGGCATAATTACCAAAGATGAGCATGAAATACTAGATGAAACATATGCTAATGTGATAGATGGGTGGAATATGCTATCTTTTCCTAAAGGAGATTTGCGATATGCTACTTCTGGTATGTTTATTCCTTTAGATGTAATTTTTGCCGAAAATGGAATTAATTTATTTTTCTCGCATTTAGGTAATGTGGATGCTACTTTGGCTAATTCAAGAGGAAATAATATTATCTTAGAAGCTAATGGCACAGTAAGTTATGTTGATTTTAATGATTCTGGAGATGTGGCACAATATATAAATCTAGCTGTTAAAAATAAACAAATAATGTATTCAGAAGAAACTAATTTAAGAGCATTTCCAGCTATGGGTGTTAATGGTCTTAATACTAAAAGAGGAGTTATGCTAATATCAAATCATCTTTTTGAGGTAAATAGCTCTAATTCTTCAATTACTACATTAACAGGAAGTCCCCTTAGACCAACAGTATATAACACTTATTCTTCTATATATGGAGAATATTTCTTAGGAATAGAAGTGAATGATTTAAGTGGCACAGATATTAATGGCTCTATAGATATATTTATGCCTGGAGCTAAATTTAGCTCAGCTGGTGCTAAAGCTTATGACTTAAATAATTCTACTACTACACCAGATGGTGTTATAAAAACAATAAATTCTATTGGTAGTGCACTAAATAGAGCAGCTATTCCACTTAATGAAACAGCTGGTGGAACACCAACAGAAACTTTTTTAATAGACTTTAAGTTTGAGACACAAAAATTAGTTAAAGATTATGATAACCCTATCTCATTTCCATCTATATTGCTATCTACTCAAACAAGGTTTAGCATAAGAGATACTACATATATGCAGGTATTTAGGCATGAACATAATGGTTCATTTTATGTAGTAGGAGCAAAATCTGAGCTTGTGAAAAGTGGTGGTGGAGTTACTTTAAAAGATGCCATAAACTCCAAAAAGGATATTACTAATATAGTTTATACAGATTTAGGAAATAAATATTTTTCTATATCTTCACCAACAATTAGAAATTTAGATTTATTAGAAGCAGACGATAGTTTTTATTCGAGATTATTTGATGATGTTGCTTTAAATAATGGAGATATTCCAAGAAAAAACCTAATGAGAGGGGCTGTTACTTTTGTGAGAGATCACAGAAATATAATGTCTGTAGATGTAAGAACCAATTTAAAAATACTAGAAGGCAATAAAACTATGCTTCCTAATGATACAAATTTTTCAGAATATAATGTATCTCTTACAAATAATGGTGGTTTTAAAGTAAATGGTAGTTTTCCTTTTAGTTCAAAAGATTTAAAACCAAATGCTATTTGGTCTACAGATTTTCCTCAACAAGATGGACCTATAAATATGATGGCAAGACAAGGGAAAGAAATTTTAGAGATTATGACTATGAATAAATCATCAGCTAATGAAAACTATTGGGCTTTTACGGATTTGACAAAAGATCCAGATGAGTGGTATACTAGTGATCAAAAAGATACTCAAGATATTTTTCATATTTTTAATCAAAAAGCATATTGGGTAAAATTAAAAGATAAAATGAAAATAGTTCCACAGAGTGTAGATGCTAGTGCTAAAAATAGCTATATAGATAAACCAAATTCTAGTTTTAAAAGAAGAGTATATACACATTTTAATAATCATATAGTAGATGCTATAGGAAAAACCACAAATCATTTAGATCATACTTTAACGATAAAACTAGATAGAGGTTTTATGGAACCTAATGAGCATTCTTATTATGATGTTTTAGCTATCATAGCAGGTGAAGAGCATAGATTAAGACATAATGGTCAAGGTTTTCAGATACGAATATCTTCTAATGAATTAAATATTAGAGAGAAAAATGATAATGTTAAATATCCTATACTAATAAAAGCCTATGATGGTTTTGGTAATAAATTTGAAGAAAATGCCACAAATCATGTATGGAATATGGATTACTCTAAACCTAAAATACCTCATATAAAATGGAATACAGAAGGTGATTTAGTAGTTACGATAACAGAGGCAAACACCACATTTGAAATATATCAAGACTATATTTCTGATATAGGAATAGATAGATTAAAAAATAAATTAGCAAATAATAAATTAAGTGAAAATAATAATTTAGCATGGAAAGTTCCAGGAAATGCAGATGAGGGTGGTCTAAAAATATTAAAAATAATAGCTAAAAGAACTATACCAAATAATAATTTTTTATATTCAGATATGAAAGTATTTCCTTATGCTCCATTAAAACTTAAAGCAGGAGATGAAAAATCAAAAGAAAGTCTGCATATTTTATCAATAGATGCAAATAGTAGCAAAAATACTATATCTAATCCTTATTCATTTAAACAAAAGCAATATTTAACTCTTAAAGCTCCTAGTGATAGCATTACTCCTAAACATAATGGAAGTAATGGCATAGATAATGGGGTAGAAATATCTAGATTGAAAAAAGCAATAGATGATAATGAGGCTATTAAGATGGTATATCATCCAGAAGGCCGTAATGAGGGAGATAAAAGACTTAGTGCTTTTGGTGGTAATGAAACTATGTATTTAAATATATTAAGTCAATTTCATACAGACCCCAAACCAATAGCATATATTACATATATTAAAGAATATGCTGGCAAACCTTTTTATGTATCCTATGATGGAAACCTATATAAAGGATTTTTTGCAAAAAGTGATAAACATAATAATGATGCTAATTCTTATAATTTATATTCGGGTTCTATTAATGCATATTTTGACACAAGAGGACCTGAGGGAAATTTAATTGATTATGCAAAATCTAATCTTAATTCTCAGCCTATCATTATTCCTAGTAAGCCTATAGCAATTGACAATAATGCAAGTAAAGACTCAAATGACAGTAATGGCTCAAATCCAGCACCAGGAACACCTCCGTTGCCTTAGTGTCGGATTACGGAGAACAGAGAACGGATTACGGAAAAAAGGGTTTAGATAACTTTACTCTGTAATCTGTAATCCGTTATATTTAAAAATATACTCTTTTATTTATAAAATATTAAAGTTGTCGATGTCATACAAAATATTGTACATTTTACACATTGATTCAAAAAGGAGTTTGAAGTGATAAGTCAAGGAAGAATTAAAATAGGTATAGTTTTATTTATATTACTAAATACTGTAATGTTAAATGCTGTTATACAAACAGAACTAAGAAATGGGGAGTGGCAACTAATAGGGTTTATGGGTCCTCAAAACTCTGCAGCATCAGGCTCATATAATGGAGATTTAAATAGAGAAGTAATAGATATAGCAGATGCAAATACTACTTATTTAGTAAAAGAAAGTAATGGTGCTAATGGACAACTAGCATATAAAACTGGTATATTAGATACAAATCTAGCAACAACTTATACAGGCACAACAACACAAATAGGCTCTAGTATAGGAATATTTGCTATTAAAAATCAACAATCTCCATCAGGTGAAACTACTCTAGCTTCTACAGAAGCAACAGCTGTTAAAATGAAAATAGCTAATCCAAAACAATTTATAATTAATTTACCAAAATATAGAATGTATATAAAAGGTAAATCAGCTCCTGCTGTTAGAGTAGATTATCAAGCAAACTATGAAGGACAAAAGATTAGTATGAAGTTTGGTAGTGAGACTAAAGATTATGTAGTGTATTTTAATCATGCTAATACTTTTATGTATCCAGCAATCCCACTAAATAGTGCTGATATTGAAGCAGGACAACATGATTCTTTGTCTACTCTTATACAAGATGCAATTGATTTTGATACTTCTGATAATAATATAACAGAAATGTTAGTTAATAATAGATATACCGTTAAAGATACAGCAGGTGTATATAATAAAGATTTAACTGACTTTTCTTCATCTACTGATTATCAAGCAACAGTATATAGGTTTTCTAATGGGGCTTGGGAGGTTTTTGATAGTAGAAATGCTAAACAAAGCTCTAATGCTTTTGATAAATTTAATACAGGTAAAGGGTATTGGGTTAAGATTGATAATGCTGCTACTGCTAGGGCAATAGCAGGTGAAGAATTAATTATTCCTAAAACAGGTTTAATAACTTCATCTTCAGCTATAATTAAAGATAATGCTTATATGAATGCTAAGACTGGTTGGAATTTATTATCATTTAAAGATACAAATATAAGATATGCTCCTAGTGGGGTTTTTATTCCTCAAAATGTTTGGAATAGAAATGATTTATTTGGTGGAGTTAGATTATTCTTTAAATCAGAAGGAAGATCTAATGGTGTTCTTAGTGGTAATATTAATTTAGGAACTACAATTGATAACAACTATTCAGATACAAATTCTGCAGCAAGAGCTATTAATTTAGCTATGCAAGTAAAAAATGATATATCAAGTGAGTTTCAAAAGATTAGAGCTATACCTGCTATAGATTTTAATGCTACTGGTGGTGATAGCACACCAGGTATTATAATTTTATCAGATGGTTTGTTTGAGATAAATACTTCAGGAAATACAACAACTGGTGCTCCATTAAATCAAGTTATAAAAACAATAGCTAAAGGGAAATTAAAGCAATTAGCTAATGGAAACTATGGTTCAGCATATGGTGAATATATGAACTTTATCAATATAAATACTGCTTTAGATGCTTCTCGTGATGTTAATGCTTCTCTATCTGTATATATTCATAATGGTAATTCTGCTGCTCAAAAAACAAATGCATTAAATGATGGTAATAATTCAAATAGATTAATAAATGTTTTAGATGCATTTACAAGAGCTGCTACTAAAAATGGGGAAACAGCTCCTTATACAAGAACGGCAGGGTATTTGGCAACAGTAAACTTTAATGCTGTTACTGACTATACTGATGATAATAATATGACTCATATGCTTATAGCTTCAGGAGAAAGATATTCTATTTCTGATTCTACTTTTACTAAAGTATATAAATATAAAGATGGTGGTAAATTTACAATAGTATCTTCAAAAGGTTCTACAAATGTAGATTCTTCTAGTGCTACTGATGCTACTGGGGCTGCGGATACTGTAGCAATTATTAATGCACAAACAGCAACTACAGGAGTCCGTGCAATAGATCTTGGTCAAGCAACAGGAACAACAAATCTATACTTTGCTATTATGTCAACAGAAAAAGGTTTAGAATTATTAGAAAATGATTCTAAGAATTTATTTGAAGATATTGCATTGACTGATGGAGCTATTCCTAATATTGCTAGAACAAGAGGAGCTATTACTACTGTTCATAGCACTAAGAACTTATTTGATACTAGTGTTGTTATTAATAGGGATGTTATTGATGGGAATGTTAG
>JAJVLF010000170.1 GCA_029255845.1 Campylobacterota bacterium
GACATTAATATGTGATTTAATTTCTGAGTTTATTTTTAATTATTGACTTTTCTTTTATTCACATAATTTAAAAACCATTAGTGATATTTTTAATTCAATAGTTAAGGCACCTATGTTTTATCTTGTTTTATAGAATTGATGATTTTTATCTAAAAACACTACATAAAATGTATTAGAGTCAAACTTAAATCCATTTTCATTTTGTTCTTTGTAATTATATTCTTTTGGTAATACAAACCCTATGAGCCTAGAACTTCCACTAAGTCTAAACCTAGACCATACAGCTTGGTGTGGCACATGTTTTGGCAAAATAAAGTCCGTTCTTCCTGTAGGAAAACTATCGTAATACACTAAAGTTGGGTGATTTCCTTGTCTTTTGTTTTCCCAATACGATAATTCAAATTTAGAATATTCTTTTAATTTATTAAGTAACTCATATAAATTCCTGTGATTCCACTCTTGAAAGTCTTGACCAGCATTAGCATCTTTTGTAAAATATGAAAAATTAAACTTACATCTCTTAGCCATATCATTATCTGAATCATAAATAGATGTAGTTGGAATAGTTTTTAGAAAATCACTTGTCCTGCTATTATTTGCATTTTTCATTATTTTATTTTTGGTTTTCCGCCAATTTTATTTGCATTATATATAGGACTTATAGGTCTGTCATTTCTTATAATATCTCCTGGTATTTCATCAAGACGATACAAAAAGCTTTCATTTTCTTCTTTATTAACTAAAACAGTTCTATATTTTCCTAATCTATCCATAATATCATAATTGTGAGTGGTTAAAATTAGTTGAGCATTCTTGGTATTAACATTTACATCTTCAAATAAATCTAAAAGCATTGGGAGCAGGTCTGGATGTAAGTTAATGTCAAATTCGTCTAAGGCTAATATGCCCCCATCATATAGAATACTAAAATATAAAGGTAGCTGTTTATATAATGCTTGAGTACCGCTTGATTGATCATGATATCCTAAAAGTGGTTGTTTTGTTTTTATATGTTCATATGCAAATATTGGAACATAACTTATTTTTTTAGTTTCTTTGTTTTTATTTTTGAATATTTCAATATCATGTATGCCAATATCCGCACTTTTTAAAAAATCAATAGCAACCTTTAACATATGTTTATTCTTGAAGTAGAGCTTTGACACTTTTTTGTAGTTTAAAAATATGTTACTCAATCCAAAACCATTAACATTTGTCGATATATTATCAAATAAATGATATATCTCATCAATTTTTTTTATCCCGTATTGTTTTGCAATGCTAACTATCGAAGCATTTTTTCTATTTAGATTTATATCTTTTATTTCATTATATTTTTTTGTTGTAATAATGCTATTTTCACTTCTTTCGATAGGTAATATTTCTCTTTTGTTTGTTTTATATATTTTTTCACAAATTACTTTTTTATTTGTCAAAAGTAGTTCGTATTTATATTTTATACTGTTTACTCGAAATATAATATATAATTCTATAGGTGTATCATTATTGAAATATGAATCTATAGGAATATTGTCATCCGGCCTTAAAGCATTAAATGAATCTGTAACAAACCAATTCAAAAAACTCAGAACTTTAATGACATTTGTTTTTCCTGAAGCATTTGCACCTTTTAAAGCAATAATATTTGCTATATTATTTTTAGGATTCTCAAAAGAAATTTTAAACTCTTCTTTAAACGAATAAAAGTTTTTTGCACCAAATTCTAACACCATTTTATACATACCT